>PSRA01000038.1 GCA_003175695.1 Bacteroidota bacterium
CGATCTTCATGACCACGCTCAGGGTCGACGACCATTATGTTCCCACCCTAGGCATGCAGATCGTCAAAGGCCGCAACCTCGACCTCGCGCAATTTCCTACCGACTCCACTGCCATCATGCTCAATGAAGCCGCCGTAGCGATGCTTGGCGTGAAGGACCCGCTCAATGTGCTCCTCTACAATCGGGCGGATGAACTCAAGCCCGGTCAATTGAATCACTCCAAGCCTCTCGCCTTTCATGTCGTTGGCGTCGTAAAGGATTTTAACTATAACTCCATGCATGACCAGATACACCCCCTTGTCATGGTGGTCAACACGTTTAACTGGAGCAGCATGGCCGTCCGCTTCCGCACGAGTGATGTTTTCCATCTCGTCCGGCAGGTGGAAAGTAAGTTCCATGCCGCTAAGCAAGGATTGCCCTTCAGTTACACCTTCATGGATAACGACTTTGATAAATTGTATCATGCTGAGCAGCAGACTGGCCGGATCTTCATCACTTTCGCCGTCTTCGCCATCCTCATTGCCTGCCTCGGTCTCTTCGGCCTCGTTACCTACGCTGCCGAACAACGCACCAAGGAGATCGGGATCCGCAAGGTCCTCGGCGCCAGCGTCAGTGGTATCGTCGGCCTCCTCAGCAGGGACTTCACGATGCTTGTCGGGATCGCTGCGCTCATCGCCTTCCCCGTCGCATGGTGGGCCATGTACAAATGGCTCGAGACGTTTGCCTATCGTACGGAGATCAGCTGGTGGATCTTCCTCGTGGCGGTCGCCGTCGCCCTCGCCATAGCCCTATTGACAGTCAGTATTCAAGCCATCCGCGCGGCCGTCGCTAACCCCATAAATTCCCTCCGAAGTGAGTGAGCGGCGGCGGCGAATTTTTAATATTGTTCGAGTTTGTCAGAAAGAAGGAAAGGAAATTTGACCTCGCCCATAATGTTCGGTGGAATACTCACGATAGTTTTCTTTTCAGCATGGGGTGAAGGATAATCTTTGTTCTTAAGAATCCTACATCTATTTGAAATCCACATCCTCGCAATAGCTTAGTTCTGGTTTATTTTAAATGGGCGAGGTATTCAAAAAAGGAATATAATTTTTATTATAGGGTTTAATGGACATAGCGGAATTACCGTTCTCGCATTATTTATTTACTTTTTTCAGGATGAAGGGCTGCCTTACATTGGCGAAACAATCCGATTCCGCCTAAATAAACTTTCTCTTTTTTAGATCGTTCCATTTTGTTCAAGCAGAGCGCCTCTAATGTTTGTCAAATTTGTCAATTATTGTTTGGGTCGAACTCCACGATCCATTCAATACCATATTTATCTCTGAACATTCCGCCATATGTACCCCATGGACTCTCACCAATAGGTCCTTCTACGTCTCCACCCGCTGATAAGCCGTTAAATATTTTGTCTGCCTCTTCACGGCTTTCGGTAACAACGTATATTTTAGACCTGTTTTCGCTTTCGTTCACCCGCCCCATAAATTCCGGAACGTCATTGGCTACTAACACATTGTTTTTGCCAATGGGTAAAGCAATGTGCATAATCTTGTTTGCATCCTTTTCTTCCACCGGGAATTCGGCGCCTGAAAGATCTTTGAAACGGACAATCTTTGAGAACTCTCCGCCAAAAACTGATTTGTAAAAAGTGAATGCTTCTTCAGCATTTCCATTGAAATTAACCCAGGGATTAATTGCTCTCATAATGGTTGTTTTTGATTGTTAAAACTTTTTATTTGATTTCTATTTTCCACTTCCCGTGGCTTGGGCGATTGCAGATCTTCATTTTATTTGTTCTGCGATAGCGCTGTCAGCAAGTTTTCCAAATTGGTATTTGACAACACAAAGATGGAGTTCATTTAAGGATTTGACAGAGTGTAAAAGCGACAATATTGCGGGTCGATAGCGACAAAATATTACCGTTGTAGGAGAAAAAGAATGCAGTCCTATTACGTTCGAACTTTGACTACAGAAGTCTACATAGACTTTATTCACCTAAATTCAGGCAAACTGCGGTGTTAATCATTTTTTGGTTTAAAGCTCAAAATAGTTTTGCCACCTGAATAGAGCTTTGATTGCATCGGCGTGAATTTTTGAATTCTCTCAAGGGAATTAAAAATGGTCATACCATTGCCCATTGCCGTTGGATTTATGATAAGATAATACTCGTCAATAAGCCCTTCTTTTATTAGTGAGGAAACAAAGCCTGCGCCACCAAAAACAAGAATGTCCTTACCGTTTTGTTTTTTTAAGTTGACAATCTCTTCAGAGAGAGTTCCTTTTGCTAAAGTGGTATTGTTCCAAATTGATTTGTCAAGTGTTTTGGTGAAAACAACTTTTGGAATGTCAACTATTTTTTTTGCAAATGGAGGAACAGGATTTTTCTGCAATGCATCTTCCCAATAGTTTATAAAGCCGCTTGTTGCCAATTTTCTGCCAAGCAAAAGAGTGTCTGAGGTATCAAGCAGAGAATTGAGAAACTCTACAAATTCCGCATCAGGGTTCCATGTCATCCAGTCATTTTCTCCGTTCAGTCCGCCAACAAACCCGTTAATAGTCATTTGCATTTGCAACTTTATTTTTCTCATTGTGTTTTTGTTATTTGTTGATGGTTAAATTGTTTTGATTTTAGTTTCTTTTAAGTCAACACTGTTGGCGTCAAATGGCAGCTTGTGGGCCGCGGGTTGCCGCGCGGACGGGAGGGTGTAAGAGATCGGTTCGCTGACTTGGCCTAACTCTGGGTTGCTTCCGCCAAATTACAAAGATGAAACGAATTCCAAATGCTGCGAACAGGTCAATAGTTTTTGCGCGCCCCTGATTTCACAAGAAATCACAAATGTCAGGAACTAAATTGCTGAAAAGCGCTCCTTAAAACAAATGAAAAAAATGCAAACAGAATTATCAACAATTCAAAACCATTTTGTCTGGCTAGATGCAAGACAGTCAACCAGGGTTAAATGTATCAGCAACTCTATTAAAAGATGCAACATAATTTTTACTGCCATTGCTTCCGTGACTTTTGGAAAATGAGGCCTGTGGCTTTCTGACCCGTCTGAAATAGGCTTATATTCGAGTGCATAAAGCCCAGCCTTATGCCAGAGCAATGGATTAACTTTTTTGTCATGATTGGCAGCGGAGCCGCGGCACTTGCGGGTTTGATTTTTGTCGCGATGTCTATCAATCTCGGGATCATTATCCGAAACACGACACATAAAAACCGTGCCATTAATATGCTGACTGGCTTCACTGCAATTTTCATGGCAAGCAGTTTTGCGCTTATTGGGAATCAAAATCTTGGCATCCTTGGATTTGAGTGGCTTATTCTCTGGCTCATCGCGACGGTCATTTTCATTAGAGGCTATGTTATAGCTATCAGATCTGGTATGAGTTCTATTGGATTGAACATGCCACGACTTGCAGGCAGCACAATTTGTCACCTCGCTCAAATTACAAGCGCAATTTTTCTTATTCTCGGATATAGCTCAGGGTTATACATCGCAGCCATCGCCACTATTGTATTGTTTGCGTTCCTCATTTCGGGGGCATGGCTCCTTATGATAGGCATCTACAAAGACCGGGCTGCGTAACCAAATTCGTGATACGACTGGATAAAATAGAGCCAGCAATTCTTTTCAGTAAAGTATAATTTTTTAGTTGACTTGAAATGCTGACCAGCAAATGGAATGGCAAGTATAAGGAATTGATTTTGACCTTGGAAACACATCTTCATTGCCATCCGAAGGGAACAATTAAAAAGTTGAATTTTCGTTAAACAATAGAAAAAATCCAATTTCCGCGCGATGAAATTTATTTTACTATTGTTTTTGCTGCCCCTGCAACTCTTCTCGCAGGACCTTTCCGGAATTTGGGTGGGAACAATCGCCACGTCGCAAACGCAAATGCCTCTTGAACTGGTAATCAACCAGGATCTGACTGGTTATTCGATGATTAGTTTCACCTTTAAAGGTGCCGAACAAATTGCCGTCAAGAGAATAACCATGACTCAGAAAGATAGCGTCTACACTATGTCGGACGATAAACTCATCTATAATAATTTTACTACCCGTTCTCGCAACGTAAAAACATTTTGTGAATTTTCCATTAAGATGGTTGATACCGTAATGGTTTTGAGTGGGAACTTCCGCACAAGATCGCGGGACTTGCGAGCGGGGGACGAGGATCTGTCTATGGGTACCATCACGCTTCAAAAGCAAAATTACGTGGCCAGGACAAAATTGATCAGTAAACTCGACAGCTTAAAATTGTCAAATACCATTTCTTTTTCAAATCCTAAGCCGGCTACCAAGGAAGATGTTACAGTGGCAACCTTTCCGGAAAAAGATCTAACAGCAGTCAAGGTGCAGCAACTGGTAAGTTCTGAGCCGGAAAAAAAGACAAGTGATAGTTATGTCCCCAACAGGATTGTTTCGGCACCAGCTATACCTGTCAATCAAAAAGTCATTGGAGTTCCGGCAGATCCAAATCCTAAGCCGGTTTCAAAAGAAAATCCGGCCCTAACAGTCGTTCCGGAAAAAGATTTAACAGCCGTAAAGGTGCAGCAACTGGTAAGTTCTGAGCCGGAAAAAAAGAAGAGCTATAGTTTTGCTCCCAATATAATTTCTTCGGCACCTGCTATTTCTGTTGATCAAAAAGTGAATGGGGCTGCAGCAGAAATTGCGTTGCGCAAAACAGAGGTTATACGCAGTATTGATTTCAAAGCAGACAGCCTGGTATTGATTTTATACGACAATGGTATTGTCGATGGGGACACTGTAAGTATTGTCTTGAATGATGAAGTGATTATTCCGAAACAGGGTCTGAGTGAAAGAGCCTATCGGAAAGTCATCAAAATAACACCTGATTTAGGTGATTCTCTACGACTGGTTATGTATGCCGAAAACCTCGGTTCTATTCCACCCAATACCGGCTTGCTGATCGTGGAAGATGGTGACGACCGGCAGGAGATAAGATTTGAAGGAGATATGAAAAAAAGCTCAGCGGTGATATTGAAAAGAAGGCGGTAATTTGAAGGAACCTGGAGTCCCAATTTCGGCAAAGAATTATATTAGAATCAAACAAACTCCGTCGGGGCTATAGATAAATGGAGGCCACTTTTCTGTAAGTAACCAATTTTATTTTGTTTTGCGAACCACATTAGTACGATATCTCGGTTCACTACTCGCATTTCGAATTAAAGCCACCAATTGACTTCATAACGGTAAAATTACCGACACTATCAGGAAGGTTGCCGCCTGCGACAACAATTGAATTCACCGTAAAAGACGATCTGAATTTCTGACCCAGTGGTCCTGAGAATAAGTTTTTCCCATGTTCCTGGAAGGCGCTTAATGATTTGTACTGTTCAATAATCAATATTTTATTTCCATCGGGAGATAAATAATAGTTGTAGGAAAGAGCACCGGCCTCTTTTATCGTAAGAGCGGAGAGTTCCGGGACAAGAGATTTTACTTCTGATTTAAACTGCGGATTGACCTTTATATCGACAACAACTGTGACCTCGGGCGAATTCACATCTGTTGCGGTTAATTTTTGAGCATTACAAAAAATGACGGACAGTAAAAACGTAGGCATAAAAGCGAATATCTGTTTCATAGAAAATAATGTTAGGAGTGATGGTTTCTTCAAATCTATTTTTTATTTGCTAAAAAAGTATTCTTTATAGCCCGCCACCCAACACAGCATGAAGGACGACCAGGGATCAACGATGTACTTTTCGATTGAATTGCACAATAATTGGAAACAAACTTATCATTGGCAACAAAAAGATCATGGAGGTTAAGACTGCACTCGATTTTGTCGATTTATGAATCGACTGTCCAGATCATTTTAGCAATACTATTTTTGATACTGAGATTCTCACAGGGACCACTAACCGCGTTTAATGATTACTTGCCCTTATTTCGCAAAATACACGGTCATTCCGGCATTTCATCCTTCATAACGGGTCAGCTGCTCAAGGTAGATTTCTTTTTGTTTCATGTGGCTATAATTTCAATTGATCGTGAATAACAGTACTCTCACCAATCGCAATCAAATAAATCACTTACCTTAATCAATCATGAGACAACTTTCAACCCGGCCATTGACGGGCAAAAAATCATGGAAATGGTGCCTAGTAGTTCTAATGAGCATAAGCTTTGCAACCTGTACAAAACAGGGCAGAAATGTTGGCAATGGCGATAAAGCATCTGATTTTTCCAGCGACGTGTTGGACAAATGGATGGTCATGCAGATCCGCTTAATGCGGGATGAAGTTGGCATTCCCAATGTAAACTTCACAAGACCATATGCTTATTCCGGTATCGCAGCCTTGGAATCTATTGCCCCTGGAATTCCTGGCAATGAAGGATTTAGTATCACTTGGAATGGACTTGGTGCTTTACCGGTGGTGGATAAATCAAAGGATTATTTCTGGCCGGCCAGCCTGAACGCGGCCTTGGCCAGCATGAACCACCAAATGTTCCCGAAAGCAAATTCAGTAGATAGCGCTGCGATCGATTCTCTGGAATCTGCCTTAAACAATTCCTTCCAGGAAAGTCCCGATGTCCTCAGCCGTTCTGCAGGTTTTGGCAAATCAATAGCTGCTGCGATATTCGTATGGTCCGAAACGGACGGGTATCAGCATGAAAACGACCCCTATACTCCACCGGTAGGTTTTGGCCTCTGGGTACCGACACCTCCGGCTTTTGCCAAAGCCAGTACTCCGTATTGGGGTAATAATCGTCCAATTATATCGGGAAGCACGGAGGGGACATTTGCCGGAACTCCTATTCCCTATTCAGAAATACCCAAATCTGCTTTTTTCCAGGAAGTATTTGAAGTGTATAATGCATCACAAAATCTAACTCCAGATCAGACAGCATTGGCTTTATTCTGGAGGGATTATCCTATAGGACTCACTACAGCCGGACACTGGCTCAATATCCTGCATCAGGTTTTAAACCAAACCAATACCAACCTGGCTAAGGCGGCTTTCGCCTATGCCCTCTCGGGGACTAGCATCTATGATGCTTCTATCAGTTGTTGGCAAGCCAAATACACATATAATCAGGTTAGGCCGATTACCTATATCCGCAACGTAATGGGATTCTCGACATGGAATGCGTTAATAGCGACACCCGCCCATCCTGAATACCCTTCTGCCCATGCAATGCTTAGTTCAGCAACCGCTGAAGCTCTTGAGAAAATATTTGGAGATATTGGGCCTTTTACTGATCATTCCTATGATTACCTGGGCATGTCTCCCAGGACCTATGCTTCATTTACCGCCATTGCGGAAGAAGTAGCCACTGCCCGGGTTCTTGCTGGTCTCCATTACAGGCCTTCTTGTGACACCGGGATAGTCAAGGGAACAAGGGTAGCCGATAATATATTTAATATTATCAGGTGGCAACATTGAACCTGCGGTTTGAGTCAATCATATATTTCCGACACGATGACGTAACGCTAAGGCACAAGGCATGAATAATCCACGTTATCATGCCTTGCCTGCTTTGTGAAGAATTTAGATCAAAAGAATATTTCGATGCGTCCTTAAGGAAACAGTAAGACTTACATTAAAAAGAACATCATGGATGTCGAGACCACCTTAATTTTCACTATCATATTTTCATTTTCCGCTCCTTGTATATATCGCTTTGGATGCGATTCATCATGTTTTTTGATCCTTGATGCATAGTAATTGCGTACTCCAAATCCAATGGTTATTTCTCCTTCAACACGCTCATTCATCAACACTTTTTTGGTTGACATATCAATAATATTAACCCACCTTGGGGTCATATATGCATATTCTAGATTTACAGCATCTATTTTATAATTGACAACAATGAAACCACTGATTGTTTTATTGGCAGCTTTTGGAATCTCGCTTTTCATATTGCGCTTAATCAACGGCCAATACGAATGGGCGTTATCGGGAAGAATTGCGATGAGTGCCATGCTTGCTTTTACCGCCATGGGACATTTTGTTTTTGCTGAAGGGATGGCCATGATGGTCCCTGGAATTGTTCCCTACAAAAAACAGCTTGTGTATTTGACAGGCATTTTTGAAATTGCTGCTGCTATTGGGCTTCTGATTCCGAGTCTATACCGCTTGACAAGTTGGTCATTGATTGTATTTTTTGTTTTAATACTGCCGGCAAATATTAACGCTGCATTAAAAAGGGTTGACTTCCAAAAAAAGAGTAATGATGGGAGTGGTGTTGGCTACTTGTGGTTCAGAGTGCCGTTGCAAATAGTTTTTATACTGTGGACTTATTATAGCGGAATCAGAAGCTAATGCATGCAAGGTGGTTTTGCAGCGATTCTGATAGGTTTGGTAACTGTAAGTTTCCAGACAATTAAAGCTGCTATTGCAAACCAGGTCAGGGGTCTACGTTCGGAATCATTATGAGCTATTTTTAGAACGTGGTTGTCGGTTTGAAAAGAATCGCAGACAGGTTGTTCTTATTTTTGTAGGGTTAGTTCCATTTGAATATTGCACCGTTTATAAGGTGTCGGTTGACCGGAGATTTTTTTAAAGCCAAGTTTATAATACAAATTAATGGCTGGTTTCAGGACCGTATTGCTTTCAAGGTATATTTTGGAAGCACCTAACTGTTTTGCAGCATTGACAGCAGTTTTTCCCAGGAGCCAACCGATATTTTTTCCTCGTGCTTTCGGTGAAACAGCCATTTTGGCCAGCTCATAATCATAGTTTCCATCGCTCATCTTAATGAGTGCGCAAACACCTACAGGTTCTTTATTGAGAAGTGCTACAAAAATTTTTCCTCCTTTATCAAGAATGTATTCTTTCGGATGGTCTAATGCCTTGTGATCGGCTTCTTCCATTTCAAAATACATAGAGATCCATTCTTCGTTTAGTGATTTGAAATTGGATTTGTATTTGCGTTCATAAGGTACTATTTGAACATCCTTGCTTTCCCGAAGTTTCTTTTGTTCCTGCACTCTTTTTAGCAATGATTTTTGTTCCAATAAAAACTCCCATTCTGCCATAGCCTCCCAAAGGTTATGTGTTGCTTCACTGATAACACTTTCTATTGCTGCATCCACGTCTGCATATTGAACCTTGATTTTTTCAGAAAGTTTTATCCCTTTCTTGGTCAACCCGACAACATTTTTGCGTTTGTCAATGGACGCTAAATTGTTACTTACCAGTCCGGCTAATGACATTTCTTTAATGATTTTTGTCACGGATGGCTGAGAATGTCCGATGTCTTCGGCGATCGCTGTAATTGTTTTTTCTCCGTCTTCGGCAAGAACAAAAAAAACGGGAAACCATTTTGGCGAAAATTCTACATTATACAAATCATAGATTTTGCTTGCATCATCGGTTATTCTGGCCGTTAGCAGGCGCAGGCGGCTTCCTAAAGCCTTCTTGCCGGTTCTCTCAAATAGTTGCATGATTGTATAATTAATTACATAACTGGTTATGCAATTTACCCAAACTGATTTTCCCGGCCAAATTCTATTCTGGAGATTTCAAGTCAAGCATGATGTCACCTCTCGCTGAAAAATTTGTACCTCACCCAACTTCTAACTCCCACAAAAACCGGTATTAATAGAACCACGGAAATGAGACCAAGAAACCAGACAGTGTTCAGATAGCCGCCAAGAAAAGGAATGAATAAAATGATCAGGCCCGTGACAACAAGGAGTCTTGAAACAGGTTTAATGTAAGATCTGTCTTCCTCATCTTCTTTCATAATCCTTGAGATCCCGACAATCATAAATAAGAGAGTCGAAAGTGCTACACAAAACATCCAGAGTACAGATGTGGGGACTTTTTGCTCAAGATCGTTGAGCAAGACTTTCATGCATGCTCCCACGACGACAAGTGATGCAAGCAGCGGGAAATGAAGAAAGATCATCCACTCCATATATCCGTATCCCAGTTTTGTCTCCTGTTCGCTTGTCATATCAAAATACAAACTCCATATCAAAAAAGATATCATGATGGCAAGCAGCAGGGCTATCCAGGTGGCAGCATCTTTTTCCGATATTCCTGAAATGCCAGTGACAGTACTCAGGATACACTCAGCAAGAACGATAATGGTAAAAAGTCCAAAGCGCTCCACTATGGTGGCGGATGCAGTGAAGACCTGTCCGATTTTCTTTAACTCTCTGGCCACCGTCTTCGCGGCTGTCAAGGGTGGGGTAAGATTCAGAAGTAAGACGATGCACCAAATTATAGTAACTAATTGTCCCTGGACAAATAGCGAGACTATAAGAAGCAAGAAGGCGATGAGATAGTTGGTTGTATAGAATTTGCTAAATACACGATGCGAGGGGTCAAAGAAACCGACGCTCCACCACAAATAAGTAATCAGGATTTGAATGGCTGCGAAACAAACCGCAAATCCCTGGTGACGTCCTTCGAATACTGCAGGAAGGCTAATAGCGACAGCAGCCACGGAAAGCATTTGCAAAAAGGTAAAAACCCTTGTTCGGATCCCTTCGCTGCCATGCAGGTCGTAATACTGGCTACCATTCACCCAGGACCAGAAAATCAGAGAGAATAACAGGAATGAATAGGCTAATGCAGACCAGGTTGGATTTGCAGCCAGATGTTGGGTCAACTGGTCGATGGCCGCGGCATATACCAGGTCATAAAAAAGTTCCAGCCAGCTGATCTTCCTTTCATTCTTTCGGTCAGCAAAATTTTCCGGCGGACCCCACCAGAGATTTGATGTAATTTTTTTCATACCCTTCCCCGCAATTTGAGTTTTCGGATTTCGCCTGGCCGTTCGACCTAACTTTATTTGATATCACCAATTTACTAAAGATGACAAAAATTCTACCTGTTGATGAGCGCAAACATAGCTTCTTGATGGCCTGCCTAAGGTTATTTGAGTAGTCTTTTACGAACCCGGCATTTAGCTCAGACATGCCGTTTATTGACTAATGTCAACCAATTACGGACTTTCGGTTCATCTTACCCTTCTACGTTATATCATTGCCTCAAACTGGTGAATTATGAAAATACATCTGGTGGCACTGTTTCAGAGACTCGATCAAATCAAGACGGGCCTTACTCTTGCATTTGCGTCCAGTATTCTCTCAGTTTCCGCACAGTTCACCGGTAAACTCGTTTACGAGAAGGACAATAAGGATTCCAAACTTATCATGACCTATTTTCAGAATGGAACCAAGGGAAGGGTCGAAGCTTATACTTTGAGCCCAGGCAAAGAAAATACCATTACCAATAGGCAGGATACTATTCTTTTTGATTTTGCAGCGGGCCACGAGATTCACTTATCGAACCATGCAGGCAGAAGTTTGGCCATTGTCACTAAATACACGCTTGTCATCATGGACGAAGTTCTTTCTAAGCAAACTCAGGTTACGACGGTGCAGGTCCTTGGTCAGGAGACCATAAACAAGTACGCTTGCACACATTATCTTCTGAACCATACCATGGGGGGGCGCTCAAGTAATCAAAAAGATATTTGGATCACGAGGGATATCAAGGGTATTCCGGCAGTTTATGTAATGGGAGCATATCTTTATTTTACTCCGGGATATGCGCAGTTTACCAAGCTGACTGAGGCTGGTGGAAATGGTGTGGTTGTCAGAACGCATGACCGAACTTCAGGTGCGACCATGGATCTTTTGAGTGCTGACTTTTCGACTCCGTCGTCGAGTCTGCTGGCTATACCGGGCAAGTATACTATTGTTGATAATTCAAACAGGAGTGTACCTTCTAGATAAGAATCGCACATTCTCTTATCAACATTCGTCTATCCATAGAAATTGATTAAGCAATCAAAAAGTTCCATCTTTCCTAAGAGTAAAACCTTACGTAAATAGGCATGCGCGTCAACGTTATATAAATCATGCTTGTTCGCCTAAATGCCATCTTCCACCATCTACGGAATGAATGCCGCCGAATTCATAATGGCATATAAAGAAATGATTTGCTTAAATAGCTTCGATCGTTAATCTCCCAACTATGAAATATCCAAACCTCTGGTGGCTGTTCCGGTTACCTTTTCGGAAAGTGGTAAGCTCTGATAAGACTTCTCGACAATTGCAGAAGCAATCCCTCGTCGATTTACGTTATTTCAACCAACACACAATAGACTATAGTTTTTTTGGCGCAGTGCGCTATGAGATGGCGAATATTTTTTTTCAGACCGGAAGCCCTGGCACTTTCCTGTACGAATTCTGGCAGACTTCGTATACGCCGAGATTTCCGGGCCGGTGGTCGGCTTACCAGTATTCTAATAACGCTACCCCAGTCATAGGTGTCAGTTATACCGTACTATGAAAAAGTTACTAGGTATGTCTATTGCCTGCGTCATGGCATTTGGTGTGAGTGCGCAGGATCTCAGCAAAATTGGAAAAGGGAAACCCTTTGCGATCACCGGCAATGTCGGCGGGGGATTCAGTTTCTACCACTCGACTGAAACGATGTATACGCAGCCACCACTGGCATGGAACCTATATGGCAATTTCAATCCGACTGTGTACAACTTTTCCTTTCCGTTCAGCTTTGTTCTCACACAATACAGCAGCAGCTATACCACACCGTTTGCACAATTCGGGATCAGCCCAACATATAAATGGATAAAGCTCCACCTCGGTTACAGAACCATCAATATGTCTCCGCTTGTCTTTGGAGGTCAGAGTTTTCTTGGCGTAGGAGTTGAACTAACTCCCGGCAAATTTCGTTTTGCAGCCTTCTATGGTAGTCTGAATAAGGCAATCAGTGAAGACACCACTTCGGGACACCTGGCGCAGCCCCAATATGGACGCATCGGATATGGTTTCAAAGTGGGTTATGGCACCGAGGCAAATCATATTGACTTGCTCTGTTTTCATGCCAAGGATGACAGTGGTTCGATCAAACTAATCAACCAGGTAGCCATTATCCATCCGCAGGAGAATTCCGTGGTAGGCGCCAGTTTCAAACTTGGCTTTCTTCACCAGAAAATAATCTGGACGGGCGACCTTGCCGCAAGCGCCCTGACCAGGGACCTGTCTTCGGCTAAGGCTAACCGTGATACACTGACAAATGGTTTGGACAAACTTGCCTCTCGTTTTATCACTTACCGTAACAGTACCTCTGTAAGCTATGCGGGCCAAACGCAAGTTTTTTTTTATGTGAAGAGCTTCCATACCAGCATTGGCTACCGCAGGGTTCAGCCAGATTTCAATTCCCTTGGCGTACCCTATATGCTCAATGACTTGCAAAATTTCCAGTGGAACGGAGGTTTGGTGTTAAACCGTGGCCGGGTCAACCTGACGGGCAGTCTGAACGATCAGCAGACCGGCATCTCGGGCAGAGAAGAAAGCAAGTTCAATGCACTTACGGGATCATTCAACCTGGGGGCGATGTTGAGTACTCATGCCAACCTCTCGGTGGCCTTTACTACTGTAAATATTGGCCAGTCGGACGGAACGGCTCACTTGTCCGATACCGTTAGACGCAATGAACAAGTGTACAATATCTCCATGACACCGAGCATCAATTTCGGATCAGTGACAGCCTATAGCAACCTGAGTCTTAGCCTGACCTGGTCGATGCTCAACGATCAGAACCCTTTTACTTCACCTACCGACAACAGCAACACGCTAACTGGAATGCTTGCTTATAGTTGCTCATTCACTTCTAAATCCATTTCTGTCACTGGAAGCCTTTTATATAACCGCTATGCGCAAGACACCAATACGTATAGTTCAGCTGGTTTTAATGTGGGCTTGGGTGGCCAATTGCTCAAGGCAAAGAACCTGGGTTTCCAGTTATCAGCCGGATACCTTGTCAATCACTATACACTTGCAGCGGTGAGCAATAATATCACGGGATCTGCCAACCTGCATTACACTTTTCACAAGCGTCATAGTCTGGCAGCCTTTTTCAATCTGGTAACCACACCGCCCACCAGCAGCGGAGTCAATCTTCAGCAAAAAGTACCCTATGCCGTGAGCACGACTAATCTTGCCGGAGGTCTGTCGTACAACTATTCATTTTAAAATATGCAAATGAAAAAAAGATTTTTTTTCGGATGTTTAAAAATACTGATGGTCATCCTGGCGGTTTTTTTGGGGGCGGATTCAAAGTCGCAGAGTAACTATCCCGTTACTATCCGCACTACAGTAGTTCCTCCTGTCAGTCCTTATTTCGATCAGATGCTCTCTTCCATCTCAGGAGGCCGCTTATTGGTGATGGTAAGTGGGAGCAATGTTACGGGAGGCACACTTCCCATTAAAATTATGGGTTCCCTGCAGCGTCTCTCTCCGAGTCCCTTTACGATATCACTCAATACCAACTTCCAGCCTGGGGTGCCCATCAACCTGCTTCCCGGTCTTCCGGTGACACTGAGTCCAGATTTGCTTCAGCAAACATTCGGATATTTTAATACAGGCAACCTTGCCACGCAGGATATTTCAATGAGCCAGATGCGTGATGGATCAACCTACAAACTTCCGGAAGGCACGTACCGGATTTGCTTTACTGCTTACAGTTATAACGATATAGCCTATGCGAGGCCGCTTTCAGACCCCAATGTTGGCTGTTCTGTATTTTCAGTCTGCTACAAAGCCAGCGCTCCCCAGTTTATCCTTCCGGTGAGTGGAATGAATCTGAGTACAGAAATTGGAACAGTGAGTCCCGCCTATCCCCTTATCTTCAGCTGGACCACGCCGAATTATAGTTGTGCCGCTGGTCTGCCACCCTTGAATTATGACCTGGAAATCCACGAGGTGATTGGATCACAGACGGCAGTGGACGCCCTTAAAAATCCACCTCTGTTTCTCAAGCAGGGTCTGCCATCAACCATGTTCCCGCTAGACACCAATCTATACCGCAACATTCTTCGGATTGGAAAATCATATGCTATCCGGGTGCATGCAAACACAAGCGCCGGTGCAGTCAGCAATGCTATTACTTTTGACAACAACGGGTATAGTACACCGATGGCATTCAAATATGGACAAGATAGTGTAGCAGGTCCTGCCTCTCCGGTGACTGGTAACCCCACGGCGTTTGATTCTACGGCTGATTGTGGCCTTACGCCGCCAACAGATTCACTACCTGCCAATGCGAGTACAAATCTGACGAACGTTTCACTGACGATTGGCGAGTTCACTCTTATCCCTTCAAGTTTCACGCGCAATACTGATAGCACATATAAAGGGAGTGGGACAATTGCCTGGAAGCCCCTTGGAAATACGATCAAGCTGGCTGTCGTGTTTAGCAATATCAAGGTCAACAAAGAAAACCAGGTTTATGCAGGCCTGGTCACATCTTCCACAGCACAGCCGCAGTTCCAGGGATTTGGTTCCTGGAACAGTTTCTCGAAAGCTTCCGGGTCTCAACTGGATCAGCTCTCCAATTCAGTTGATAATTTCCTAAGTAACAATAAAGCCGCCCAGGTAGTAAGCCAGATCACAGGCAACACGCCGGTAAATTTTCCTATCGGATTGGACAATCAAAGTTTCGGAGGTACACCGCTCACCCTTGCTATCATGAGCATGACCTTTTCTCCTAAAGGTGCCACGATGAGCGTACTTTGCAACATCAATATTCCAGAGGCCAACGGGTGGCTTTCGCTGGCTGGAACAGGACTTTGCCTGAAGCCCAGCGGAATGAATTTTGCACAAGGCACCTTGCTTCTTCCTACCGACCGTTATTTCACTTTTGGCAGCGATGGAGACAGCCTCATATTTCAAGGTTCCCCCAGCGCTGATTCAACAAACGGAACGTACCTGACCTGGGCGGGAGACTCATTGAGCGCGGTCGTCGCACATGCGCGCATTAGTTTTCCGAAGTCGACCATTGTCAGAGATGACTCCACAGGAAAAATCCTGGACAGCGCTGTAGTAGCGAGTTTGGGCTTCAGGTTTCATAAGTGGGATGATTGGGTAGCAAATATCACCATGCCCAGTTTTCAGATTGTGGGAGTCAAAGGACTCAGCTTTCTGCCTGGCACCATTTATTATGATCATTCCAACCTGAGTAATGCCGACGGGTTCAATCTGCCCAAGAACTACACAGGAATGAACGGGAATGATTTTGAAGGTTTATATATTTCTGATATGAAGGTGCTGCTTCCGCCTGATTTCAAAACCTTCAACCAGGGAACATCAAGGACTTCTTTTGAAGCAAAAAACCTCGTGATCGATACCAAAGGCGTCAAGGCTGTCATTTACCCTTACTTCCACAATCCGGGTGGTTGTGTTGTTTGAATAAGTCGATAGACGGTCTGGATAAAAGCGGATGACGGCTTCATCGGCTCAAACTATACACGCATATTCTTTACTAATGGCAAATCAATTTTAGTCACGCGCCAGTTGAAGGAATTCGAAGCCATGCTTCTACCATACCGTTTTTTTAGGGTGCATAACTGCCACCTGATTAATTTAACCTACATCAAAAAATATATCCGGGGGGAAGGCGGTCGCGTTATCATGGAAAACGGAGATGAAGTCGATGTCTCACGACGCAAAAAGGAAGATTTTCTAAAAATGATTCAATGATTTCTTGCTCGAATATAAGTACTAGACTATCCATTCATTAAACAGCTTTTTAAGGTAACGGTCGAAGTTTGTAATGGGCGAACAGTAAGATTAAATCTTAGCCTCCATTCCTAGCAATTGAAGAAACCTTCTAACCTCAATTCCCTGCGTTGTATATAAGAGGCGCTCGGAATATGAATAGTTTCACATTGGTAAAGAAGGGAAGTATTAAGCTCTGCATAAGCGACCCTTTCTATATCCAGAAGTCAAGTGTTTCCACCAGATTTATAAACATACATTCGCACACTGATTTCAGAGAGGATACTCGGCAACTCGGTCTGACTTTTAGTTACCGGTTCAGTCGGGGGTCTCAAAAATTCGGTTTCCAAACACTATGATCCAGAAGAAAAGAACCGTATCAATATAAACTGATTCATATTAAAACGGTCATCCATTCTTAGCGTCTTTGAAACCCACTTCCAGCGAAGGATCGATAAAAGTTTGTTAATCCTATAACAACGATCGACTAATGGATATTATATGTGAAAGATACGAGCAGATTTTTGTTCACATCTTTACTCTTATGATAGATGCTGTGTCACCAACCTATCTTTTAGTTCTTCCAAAGTGGGCTTCGTCATTTTGACGGGCCTCCAGGAAAAAAATCTCAATTTCAATTTTGTTTTACTTCTTCGCAATTTAATTCCGCCATTCCAGAATTATTCTTTCTTACTTCGGTATAGCAGGTTCCCCCAAAACAATTGCCTCCTGCACAGCCGAATGCAAAAATTCCCATAGCGGCAAAATATCCTCCAAGGAGTATTCCAATCCATTCATGCATGATGACAGCCTGAATAATGATAAATGTTCCCATTGCGGCATACAGGCCACGCCTAAAGGTCCAGCCAGTGAGAATTCTTTTTTTCATATTTGCTCAATTTGTTTATATGACGCTAATCTGATTTTTTGTATTGCTGTTGACTTATTCAAACATCATGAAATTTTACTCCTCAAACTGATCCATGCGCCTCCGTTGTGCACTTCTGAAAACCCATTTGACATCAGAATAGATTTTGCCGTAGCACTTCTCATGCCCGATGCACAGCAGGTAATAACAGGTTTATCCTTTTTTATTTTTGAAAGACTGCTCTCCAAACTTTGCAAAGGAATATTCACCGAGCCAGAAATATGCCCTCCCTGGAACTCAACTTTCGTTCGCACATCAATGACCTGGGCTCCGGTTTGCACCATTTTCTTCAAATCCACTTTTGAAGTTTTGCCAAAAAGATTTTTTAGTACCTGTAGCATTTTTTAACTTTTAGTTTTCGTTCATTAGATAATACACCTTTAACCAACTACCACCGTTTTGACATTCAATTCCTGCACTCTGAAGGAAAGCCGTTGCCTGGCCGCTGCGGTTGCCGCTTGCACAACACAATATGATCGGTTGTTTCATTTGTTTGATTTCATTCACACGATCCCGAATTTCATCTAGTGGTATGTTAATACTTCCGGCCACATATCCCTCCATGAACTCTCCGGGAGTGCGCACATCAATGATTGTTCTGCTGATTTGCATCTTTTGAATTTTTATGATTTTAATTTTCTTTTTTGAAACTTGTGAATAACAACCCACCCATCAAAGCACCATAAGCCGAGCTGTTTAGGGGATGCGAAGTAATGGGACAGGTACCGCTTGCACAGCCGACAAAATGATAATAGGCATAACCCCCTGCCGCCCCAATAGCTATACCCATCAAACTGAGTTTATATTTTGAAATGAAATTCATTCCTGAAATATTTTTAATGTTCACTCAAATTATCAACCTGTGAATGGTCGATCCCTCTCGGTGAACTGTTTTGACGAAAGTAAAGTTCCGGACTCTTTTTTTCTTAGACGGTGACTTTGGTTACATTCATTTTGCTGCTTGCTAGAACGCAAACAGAAGTGAGAAGTTGCTCGCTATGTACTTTGAAAATGAGTTTTATGATTTTATTTTAATCTACCGTTTTTTGATCCGGGAATTAACCTGATAATAAGCTTTAAGAGTCCTGCCTTTTGAGAAATGGCAGCTGAGCTCCAACTTTGCCCGGCAGGCGGTGTCAGTTGAACTAGAGCGAAGAGTTCGAAATTGCAAAAATTAACCGGATCGTTCACCTGGAACCGGGATGACCAAATCTTTTGAATTCTTTGATTTTTGCTTTTGTTTAACTATTTGCCATGAGCAATTTACAGGTACCTATTCGCTGGGGTGTATTCGGATATATCTTCAAAGGGAGCCCGTCTCAATAAACTTTTAATCAGTCATACCATATTCTTTTTTTAAGAATGATAGCAGACTCTTCGCACTTTTTAATTGAGGCTTCAGATAATTTTCGGCATACGAATAAGTAATGATCCGGAAAGAGAATATTTTGTTGAAAAGGACTGGCAATTTCACATTATTGTCCCGAAAAGGCGGGAATGGTTTATTCATCATTTGACCATCTTTTTGATAGGTAGAATCCCCAAAAAGCGTGATGTCATATATTTCATCAAGCCTTGCTAAAATATCTTTGAAATAAGCATTGTAATAGTCACCCTGACTATAAATGTTTTGAACATCAGAAGCATATTTTGTGAGACTGTCAGCCACATGGCCCTTTTCAATCAATTTGAAATCACCTGTATTTTTTAATTGTTGTAAAGTGACATCATTACTTTTAAATGCAGCGGAATTATAAAAATATTGCAAGGCAAAATGATAGAATGATCTGCGGTTGGACTCCCGGGACATGTCTGCGTGAGAAAGCATTAGTATACTGTCAACTCCTTTTACTAAATGGTTATCGAATTGGATCACATAGTTTAAATAGGCTGTATCGTCTTTTACGTTACTAATGAAAGCAGCGATATATTTTCTTTCCTTCGATCGCTCGGCTATATGTTCCCGGAGATTCTCAGCAAGAAAGCCCAAGGTAACAGCCAGAAAAATCATGGCGAATTCTATTACATATTCCTTCCATTTTTTGGGTTTATGATGGATATCGGGATGATGATGCACTTCCATATTTTCTGTTTCTTGATTTGGTGGTATTAGATTTGTTTCCCCGGATGACATATTTCTGGTAAGCCGATGTTATCAGCGAAAAGATATTTGAATGAATTTTGAAACATGAACTCGCCGCTAAACGTTAAAAATAAGCAAGTTTTTTTTCGATTATGCATTAGGGTCACCTGAAATGAATTCTAATCCATTTAGAGTAAGTCGTTGACTATGATTGCCAAACTGATTTTGATGCCATCGCGAAAAAGGAGTGGCTGCAAAAAAAGTAATTCTTAGTCTCAGTATCTAAAATTACTATATCAGGAGCGCCCAATTGCTGTACCAAATACGAACACTTACACCGATGAACGGCCGCTTCAACCACCTGAAAATCATTTATTCAGAAGAATGGCACATTTTTAGAAAACCAGATGTGAGCCTCAACAATTGTCATTTCAGGTAACTTATAGCTTTACACAGAATATCTAAAACGCAGAACATGTTTGCTAATTATTTCAAAACAGCATGGCGTAATCTTTGGAAGAACAAAGGGTACAGCTTGCTTAATATTTTTGGTTTGGCCATTGGAATTGCCATTGCAGGATTGATTTTTCTATGGGCAGAAAATGAGTCAACCTGGGATATGTTCAATGTGAAAAAAGATAGATTATATTTTGTGGATGAGAACCAGAAGTATGATACTTATACGGCAACCTTTGGCTCAACCCCTGGTCTGCTGGGACCGGCCATGCAGGCAGAAATCCCCGGTATCGCCAATACTTGCCGAACATCTGAGGGTGACATGAATTACCTTTTCAGGATAGATGATAAATCCATGTACGCCTCTGGCAAATTTGTCGAGCCATCGTTGTTCACCATGTTCACGCTACCATTTGTTCAAGGTAATCCCGCAACCGCATTCAAACAATTGCGTTCAATGGTTATCACGGAAAAGGCTGCCAGGAAATTTTTTGGCGAAGAAAAAAATGTAATTGGAAAAACCGTAACGGTTAATAATAAACAGGATTACACCATTACGGGTGTTATCAAAGATATTCCCGAAAACTCATCTCTTCAGTTTGAATGGGTTGCTCCATTTGAGATTTATTTCCAGGAAAGCGATTGGCTGCATAAGTGGGGCAACAATTCCTTGAGTACGTATGTGGAATTACAACCTGGCACCAGTGCAGCATCTGTAAATCAAAAATTATTCGATTTTATTCAAAAAAAGGAACCCAGCTCCATCGCTCACGCCTTTTTATTTAGCATGAACGATTGGCACCTTCGAAACCAGTTTGAAAATGGGAAACAAACCCGAGGTGGACAAATTGAGTACGTTCATTTATTTTCTATCATCGCATGGATAATCCTAGTGATTGCATGTATTAATTTCATGAATCTCTCCACAGCTAGGAGTGAAAAACGTGCAAGAGAGGTAGGGGTAAGAAAGGTTTTGGGTTCAAAAAGACAAAACCTGATTTTTCAATTTATTGGAGAAGCATTTTTCATGGCTTTGATTTCAGCCATTGTAGCTATACTCATTATACAATTTACTTTGCCTGCATTTAATCTGCTGGTTGAAAAAAACCTGGCGCTCCAACTGGGCAATCCGGTTCATATTTCGGCATTGGTGACAATAGTTCTGCTCTGTGGTCTGATTGCAGGGAGCTATCCGTCTTTATATTTATCATCTTTTGATCCAGCCTCGGTACTAAAGGGCCTAAAATTGACAACGGGCAGCGCCCCAGTTATCAGAAAGGGTTTGGTCGTACTGCAATTTGCAGTTTCGATTACCCTGATCATTAGTACAATCATAATCTATCAACAGATACAACATATTAAAAGCCGAAACCTTGGATTTAATAAAAATAAATTGCTACAAACCGACGTAGTCGGTGATATGGCTAAAAATTACCCGGTTATCAGGCAAGAACTGATCAAAACTGGCATGTTTGAAAATATTGCTTTAAGCGATCATGTCACCTTGTACAGTGGCAACAATACCGGCGGTTTAACATGGGATGGCAAGTCGACTGCCGCGCAAATTCTAATTTCACAGAGATACATAACCCCTGACTTTTTTAGCACATCAGGAATAAAGATCCTGGAAGGAAGAGATCTCAAGGAAAGCGACACTGCATTTGTTAACAAGACTATCTACACCGTAATTACAAAATCACTGGAAAATCTGATGGGAAAGGGAAGCGCGATTGGAAAAACGATACATTTTGAAGGCGATACCAGTGGTATGCGCGCTGAAATAGTAGGAGTTGTTAATGACTATTTATACGGTAATCTATATTCGCAGCCCGACCCTGTTATGTTTTATAGCAGCAAACCTCAGTATACTAAGGTTATGTATTTAAGACTGAAACAACAAGCGAATGAAGAAAAAGCTTTGGGAGCGATGCAAGGCATTTTTAAAAAATATAACCCCGCTTATCCTTTTAATTACCTTTTTGTCGATGACCAGTTCAACAACATGTTTCTGGGGGAAATGTTGATCAGTAAATTATCAAGAGTTTTTGCAGCATTGGCAATATTGATTTCTTGTATGGGACTTTTTGGTTTATCAGCATACACTGCCGAGCGCCGGACGAAAGA
Organism: Bacteroidota bacterium; assembly: GCA_003175695.1. Classification (GTDB taxonomy): domain Bacteria; phylum Bacteroidota; class Bacteroidia; order Chitinophagales; family Chitinophagaceae; genus Puia. The sequence goes on from PSRA01000038.1 coordinate 22,113, forward strand.
AATTGGGGTGAGAAAAGTCTTAGGGGCAAGTATTGCAAGTATTACCGCATTGCTGTCAAAAGATTTTATTAGGCTTGTTGCAATTTCCTGCGTTTTGGCGTTTCCAATAACATGGTGGGCCATGCATAACTGGTTACAGAATTATCAATACCGGATTGAAATAAGCTGGTGGGTATTTTTGGCTGCAGGGATTATCGCCATATTGATTGCACTGATGACAATCAGTTTTCAGTCCATGAAAGCTGCCATGGCAAATCCGGTAAAAAGCCTCCGCACAGAATAGCCGAGGGTTTTAAAAAGTGATATCAAACTAAATAAATTGTTTCAGACGATTTTAGGACTGATAGAAAGGTCACAAAGAACAGAACTGAAGATCTTTAAATATCTACATGTTCTTTGTGACCTTTCCATAGAAGCTAAATTTCTTTGATTTTCATATTCCTGAAGGAGATTCCCTTCAACCAATATTGCAATCCAATATGTCCCTTAGTATGTCTACCGTATTCCGGATAATATTTAAAGCCCCCTGAGCCCGCTCTAGCAATCCACTCTTTTGACGTCAAATCCTGGTGGGCCGTTAAAACGCCATTCAGATAAAACTCAATTTTTCCGTTTTGCTGCCTGATTCTTGACTGGTTCCATTCGCCCAATGGTTTAAGAGCAACAGAATTTATTTGCGGATCAAATCCGAAAATGCATCCGGATCTTTTGTTACCAGTAGCATAATCAGGGTTGGAATTTTCCAGTAATTGGTATTCGGGACCGGAGGACCAGGCGCTGGGAAGATCTTTTCTTTCTATTACATTAATGAATACCCCGCTATTGCCGCCCTTTGCCATTTTCCATTCAAAGGTCATATCAAAGTTCTCAAACTCTTTATCAGTAACTATATCCTGATGTTCCAAAAGAGTTTTACAGTACAATTCACCATCTTTTGCCAACCACTGTGAATCAATTTTTCCGCCGTTATAGAGGTGCCAACCTGAAGTGGATTCTCCGTCAAAAAGCAAACTCCATCCCTCCTGTTTTTCTATATCAGATAATTTATTATTTCCATCTTCTTTATTTGTGCAGGAATAAAATACACAGGTAACAAAACATGCAATTCCGAAATACGTGAAAATTTTTTTGTTCATAATTATAAAGATATACTAATTCAAATCGCGGAAAAGTCATTGTGTCACATTTACTTGGAACAAAAAGCTGCACTTTTTTCCGAACATAAATTATGAATGGTAAATAGAAATTAGAATTTCGACACTAAATTTCCAGCTTCGTTTTGATCATGCTACCTAGACTAACTCTCTGTTGCTTCCTCTTTTTCACATCCTCCGTGGCGTTTGCGCAAACCGAGGATATCTTCAGACCCGATTCAGTCAGGAAAGAAATAACTGCCAAAAAAATTCAGTCTTCTTTGCGCATTGACGGCGTTCTCAATGAGCCCGAATGGCAATTGGCCGCGCCATCGCCGATGTTTACTGAGATTGAACCTAAACAAGGGGAAGCACCGCAATTTCAGACAACAGTCAGGATACTATATAACAAGCAAAATCTCTACATCGGAATCTTTGCCAAGGATTCCATGGGCAAGAAGGCAATTCGAGCCACAGACTTCAAACGCGATTTCAATGTCCTGGCGCATGACCATCTAGTGGTTACGTTCGATGGTTTCAACGACAATCGAAATGCGATGTGCTTTGCCACTAATGCGTACGGTGTGCAGCGTGATTACCTGAGTTTTGATGATTTATATTTTGATTTTGACTGGGATGGGCTTTGGATGGTGCGTACTTCAAGAACTGACTCAGGTTGGTATGCCGAAATGGCCATTCCCTGGCAGACCTTGCGTTACAAGAGATCTCGTGATTCTGTTCAAAACTGGGGCTTCAATGTCTATCGCAATCGGCGACAATCCAATGAAGGCACAGCATTATCTCTTTTCCCGAGAGTTTATACCGTTTCACGAATGGAATATGCCGGGATACTAAAAAATCTGCAACCACCTCCTCCCAAATCCAATATCCGTATTCAACCTTATTTTTTGACTTCGGTTGATCGTAGTAGCTATAACAGCAAAGACTCCAGTAATTCGCAAAATGTGACAAATGCGAAAGTTGGCGGTGATATCAAATGGGCAATCAATCCAAATAATATTCTTGATTTGACTGTTAACACGGATTTTGCGCAGGCTGATGCGGACCTACAGGTAAATAATGTGACCCAGTTTTCTGTTTTTTTTCCCGAGAAAAGGCAATTCTTTTTGGAGAATGCATCCCTTTTTAGTCCGGTTGTCCAACAGGCAATTGACGGATCAGGCGGCATCATGAATCTTCAACCATTTTTCAGCAGGACGATCGGACTTGATTCTGCCGGAAACCCCATTCCAATTATTGCCGGAGGGAGATTTGTGAGTCGATCCGCCAAGCGGAATTTTGGAGGAATAGTAATGCGGCAGGCGGGAACTTCAACGACTCCCGCAACCAACTTCTTTGTAGGGAGGTACTCAGATAATTTTGGGGAACAAAACAGGATTGGCGGCCTGGTATCTGTGAAAAATAACTCCATCGGAACAAACACCGAAGCGACATTAGATGGATTTTTCCGGATTAGCCGTGCGCAGTCTATTAATTCTATTTTTACTTTCACCAATACCAGCAATCTCAGGCAACAAGGATTTGCAGGCATTGCCCAATATTATAACTCCACCAATAATTACAAGATCTGGTATACACAATCCATAGTAACAAAAAACTTTGATCCTGAAATGGGTTTTGTGTCACGCAAAGATGTGATAGGAACCACCCCGGGAATGAATTACTATTATCGCGGGAGACTGCTTCCATTCAAAAAAATACTTCGGGCGTTAGAACCTGGTGTTCTCCCAGAGTTTTATTGGCAGGCTTCAACCGGCAAGTTCATTGAGAGGAGTTTATATTTCTACCCCGTCTGGTTTAATTTTCAAAACGGCGCTTATTTTGGATATGGAGTGGTACCTGTATATAAGATGCTAACTGATAGTTTTGCGCCATTGAATGTTGCTATCGCACCGGGAACTTATAATTACGTATACAATGATATTCTCTTCACCACTGATCCATCTAAATTCATCAGCCTCGCAGGCGACTACAAATGGGGCGGGTATTTCAACGGCAAATTAATATCTGCTGACTGGAAGCTTTTATTTGCGCCCATACCTCAAATCTCCATTTTGGGAGAACTGAACAGGAACCACTTTATGAACGTCGGCGTCTCGAAAAAATCAACCACCGTTGATCTTTACATTCTTCAATGTCGACTCGCGCTGAATCCACGTATACAGCTGACAGGATTCTATCAGAAAAACTCGTTGGACAATTCTCAAAATTATTATATCCGTTTTTCTTGGGAATATAAACCACTATCTTATATCTATTTTATCTATAATCATGGAACCACCAACGATGTTTTGAATTCAACCAAGCAATCGGATGGGCATGTCATTGCGAAAATCAGCTACTTGAAGCAGCTTTGATTTAAAACAACTTCTGATAGAAAATTCTTATAAATTGGTTATACAGCCATTAAATTTGCTAATCGTTTATAACGGATCAATATATTCCTGACGGAATATGACGACTATCTGACCACCTACACCACGCTGAACTAACATTCGATTTTTAGGATTTCAATAGAATAAAAAAGGCTCAATTTTTTTCTTTTATAATCGTAAAAAAATGAATAATCTATCTGGTTTTGCGAGCACGCCTTGGACATGGTTTGATATAGCTTGGCCTTGGATAGGCTTAGGTGCGGCCATAGTAATGTTATTCCTACTTTTTGCAACCAATACTTTCAGGTATCATTTTCAGGTTTCCAAATTCCGGGACCCTGTTTGGCTTTCATGGATGGCCATTCCTATTTATTTGATTCATGAATTTGAAGAATATGGTTTTGACATTGTTGGAGTCAGGCATGCTTTTCCCAATGGACTCTGCCATTACTTAAGGTTAGCCAACTATCCTGATTGCCCGATCCCCCACGAATTTTATTTATACGTAAACATTCCGTTAGTATGGATTTTTGCAGTTGTGGCAGCATTGTTAAGCTACAAAAATTCTTTTGTTGGATTAGGTTTATACAGTGTGATTATTACAAATGCAATTGCCCACATAGTGCAGGCTTTAGTAACACGAGAATATAATCCAGGC
>PSRA01000160.1 GCA_003175695.1 Bacteroidota bacterium
TTGTATTATTGTTGAAGATTTGCAGGTAGCCGCCAATTACCTTGTAAAATGCTGCGAAAAAAGCGGTCAGGTTGAAGTAAAAGGTCATTTCAGTAATGTACCAGATGCGCTTTCATACCTGAACGAACATTCAGTGGACCTGATTTTCCTTGACGTGGAAATGCCGGGTGCTAATGGATTTGAGTTGCTGGATCAAATCGCATTTTCTCCCAAGGTAATCCTAACCACGTCTAAAAAAGAGTATGCGTACAATGCGTTCCAGTATAATGTTTCAGATTATCTAATGAAGCCTTTTACTTATCAACGCTTCATAGAAGCCTTGCAAAAGATACAACCCTCACAGGAAACAGTATCTACAAATGGATCCGATCATATTTATATAAAAGCGGATGGAAAATTGATTCGCCTGAACAACGACTCAATTCTCTTTATTGAGAGCATGGGTGACTATGTAAAATTTGTGACCAACGATAATAAGAAATACATCACACACAATACGATCAAGAACCTGGAAGAAAAGGTTAGCAAGAATCACTTTTTGAAAGTGCATCGCTCTTATATCGTCAATCTCCATAAGATTGATGACATGAGAGAAAATATCCTCTTTATCAAAGGCAATGAAATCCCCGTCAGCAAAGCCAATAAAGCAGACGTGTTTAAAAGATTGAATATCATATAACTACTCTTCATCGATCATTTCCTTCCAAAAATCGAAAAAATCAGCCCATTCGGCCAAATTTTTTCCTTCGGGAAAAGGATTTTATCATCTTTGAATTGCAAACCAAGTCCTGAAGTCCGTATCCTAGATCTTCTTACAGTGATGGTAATCTGAGAAACCAAATCCATGAAAAACTGAAATCCTGGAGCTATGAAAACGGGTCAAAAAAATAATCAACGATCCAAATAGCAATCGTCCCCTCCGATTTCAAAGAATTTAACCGGGTTCATGACCCGGTTTTTCTTTTTTATATAGGATATATATATATGGCAATTACTACGCAAACATTTACCCACCGAACCACTTTATCGCACTAATTTTGCCGAAAATCGAAGCAAATCGTCGGTTAATCGAATTAGTTATGGAAGGCGGTATTTTATAGCAATCTTTGATATGTCAAGCAGGAAATAATAGTACTAAAGTGATACAAAAAGTTGATCCAATATCCAGAAAAAAAAATTGTTGATTGCCCCTAACACGAATCCTTATCCTTTAGAAAAAAGAAATCCAGTTCCGGAAAACTAGTTCGCTCGAAAAATCTGTAATTCGACGGAAAACCAAACTTAAATTGACGACCCACTACAAACAGATTTAAAGCTACCTATTTAGGTAGCTTTTTTTATGCATAGGTGCAAAAGAAGAAGGAGAATCAAAATTAATGGACTAAGCCAGTCCTATTTCATAGTGCCTATCCGGAATCTCTACATCGAGGAAGCCCTTCTTAATCAGCCTTTCTCTGAATGCCTGCTGAACATCATATTCGCCGTGTACAAGAAATAGTTTCTTGACCAATGTAGGATCCTGGCAGGCCAAAAATTGACTAAGGTCCTCGTAATCGCCATGTGCACTCATACTCCTGATGCTTCCCACTTCTGCATGCACTTCGTGTTGGACCCCGAAAATATTCACCTCAGTTGCTCCAGCCATCAGGCGACCTCCTAATGAATGCGGTTCACAATAACCTACCAGCAAAATACTATTTCGTGAATTTTCTATACTGTTGCTGATATGGTGTTTGACTCTGCCGGCTTCAGCCATACCACTCGCTGAAATGATGACGCAGGGCTCGTTCCGGTAGTTAAGCGATTTTGACTCGTCAACGCTTCTTATATATTTCAACCCTTTGAAAGAAAATGGATCTTCATCGGTCTCCAATATTTTTTGAATGTTTTTGTTGAACAAGTGTCCATATTTCTTAACCGTTTCGGTTATGGCTGTGCTTAGAGGACTATCAACAAAATAATCCACTGGGGGAAGTCGGTTTTCCAGCTCGAGTTGATTGAGCGAAAACAAGATTTCCTGCGTCCTGCCCACACTAAAAGCAGGTATGATCAGTTTCCCCTTTTTTTGAAGGCATGTTTTTTCAATCCAGGGAAGCAGAAGATCCGGGGTGCTGACAGATGCATCGTGCAGACTATTTCCATATGTGGACTCAATAAGGATATAATCTGCCTGAGGAAATGTTTCTGGAGATTTGAGCAGAACATCCCTGTATCTGCCAACATCGCCACTAAAAGTCAGCCTGGTTTGTTTCCCATTTTCTTTTATGAGCAAATGTACAGAGGCGCTCCCGACAATATGGCCGGCATCCGCAAACATGACTTGAACATTCTCGTCTATTTGCTTCCACTCATCGTATTCAACTGTGGAAAATAAATCAAGAGCCATCTTCGCATCTTCTACATCATATAAAGGTTGCAGGTAGGAATGACCTTCAGCAACTCTCCTTTTGTTTGCATATTTGATATCTTCCTGTTGAATATTTGCAGAGTCTTCCATGAGAATCCCGGAGAGTTCTTTCGTTGCCGGAGTGCAATAAATTGTCCCACTAAAACCATCCTTAACTAATTTTGGAATCAGCCCGCTATGATCCACGTGCGCATGTGACAGGATCAGGAAATCTACTTCTGCCGGATTAAATCCCCAGGTCCGATTCAGAACATCTGTTTCTGGTCCCAATCCCTGGAACATACCGCAATCCAATAAGTATTTTCTTCCATTCTTTAGAGTGAGTAAATGTTTAGATCCGGTAACTGTGCGGGCCGCTCCATGGAATGCAATCTTCATATGAATAATTTAGATGTAATATAAGTGATTCGACATTCTGGTCGACAATGCAAACAAAATTTCAATTTAATTTTTAACGGTGACAACTGTGCGGAAAAAAAACTATCAAAAATAGAAAGTGCCAAATCAAATCTAGCAGGCATCAAGTTCGCTGGAACTGTTTCCTGGCTTTAAATGACCACGTGAAAATGAATTCTGCAATTTTTTCGCCATCAGAGTTGGTTCCGGTCGATTTGCAGGAACAAACCTGACCTTCTCCGGTCGAAATGGCTTTGTCAATTGTTTCAGCAATCAAAATTCCATCCTCGCATGCAAAAATTGTAGTTCCTACTGCCTTTTTGAAATAGTTCGCTTCCGTTCTCACGATCAGCATAGAAATGGTTGGATGGCTTCGATATGTGCGCGCTAGCGCAAGGAGCCCTGTGCTCATTTCCGCTGCCATACTCAGGCAGGCAAAATAGGTTGATCGAAAAGGATTTTGTGAGAACCATTTAAAAGGAACTGAAGTGACACAATGTTTCTCATCGAGCACTTGCAAGCGAACACCGGAAAAGTAAGCAGATGGCAATTTCCGTAATAGGAACATATTGAATTTAGCAGGACGCCGGGCAATCCTGATGAATGCGGAGGTTTCAATTGACATATTTAGAAAAAATCAACAGAAGGTTTATTTGATCTGAATTTCTTGTCATCTATTGAGATATCAGTATTGAATTCACTTGTCCACCTCCACTACGCAAGCAACAATACCATTGTTGTCCTCCTGCGTCTTAAACTGCATGTTTCCCTTGGGCGTCGTTTGAAAATGCACATTGCGGATCAATTGATTCGCAAAAACATTATTGAGCCTGGAAGCGTAATCCTGTTGGGGATTTTGGCTAAGTCTTTTATTGATTTCAAACCAGTTCAATGTGTCCTTTGAAATGACGACTGCCATGTAATCCTTTTTTCCTATGCTATCGGGCGTCATGCTCTTGTTTTTGGGGAAGAGCCTGTATCCAGCTATTCCACAGAAGGGTGAATATTTTGTACGCGAAGGATCATCATCCCGGGGATAGGGAAAAAGCGTATAGCTCGTTCCGTCTGTCTCTTTTCCGAAAACATAAACATAGCATTCAGTGGAATTTTTGATTTCCATTTTGAATTTGCTCCCAATTTGCATTGGTGAAACAGTTTCAAAAACGTTATTTCCAGTTAATTTCAGCGGAACATAGTCTCCCGCAACCGTCCTCTTCCCATCATAATGTACCTGCACCAACCCTATTTCACAATCCAGGGGAATATGTGCTGCTGCACCTACTCTTTGCATAGGCTCCAATCCATACGCTTCACGAACAAAATTTCTGAAATCACGGTAACGAACCCACGCAAATCCATTATTGCCCCATTGAGGACCCCAACTGTTCATTATGAGAAATGCGCCTCCGTATTTCGCGTCATCATAACCCACCACACATTGAGCATGACCTCCAAATCCCATCATACTCCTGTCTTCATCTGTTGGGTTCCAAACATCCTGTCCCATCATGGGTTGCATGTAGCTTCCGCCTACCATCATTCCAATTACGACGGGAGCACCTTGAGAGAGATTTTCTTTGATAGCTCGTAAATCAATCTGATCCGTCCGATCGCCCACCGTCAGGCGGTTTGCTCCACGCATGCGGAATTGCTGTGCTTCACTCAGCAATTGTTGGTTGGGTTGCTTGCTGCAATTTTGATCGGTATAAGGAAAACTTTCATAAGGAACAGATCCCTTCTGCGTCATGAATTCCATGGCCCTGACAATGTAAGAACCATCACAATTATCCAATCCGATTTGATTATACAGGAAAGCGGGACTAAAACGCAAACTGTTTGGATCCTGACCCGTTCTCCCTGCCTCCAGAACTGTTCTAGCGCCGTAAGCACTGCTCCATGCAACACAACTTCCCTGGTGCCCCTGGTCACCTACAGTTGGAGCAAATTTTTGAAGATTGGCTGATTCCGGAAGGGGATTTTTCGTATCATCATCTGCGAGCGACTCATAAATATTCGCCTTTGCAAATTGTCGGGGATCGAGAATGCCGCCCGTTGCCAGTTTTGCAACGTTTTGAGCAATGGGACTACTGGTATTGCAACCACCACGAGTAAAAAAATAGCCCCCGACTAAAATTATCGCAAGCACGATTAGTCCTTTCGGACCTCGAAATAACATCAACAACAATGGCAAAAGTCCAAAAAGACCGCTACCGCCACCACTGCCGCCGCCGAATCCACCACCACTATCCTCTTCCTGCTGATCAGGATCATCCGTCATTCGTATTGGCATAGGAATAAGTTTTGTCCAATAAAATTAGGAAAAAACCTTCTCAATCATGATTTCACGCAAAGGTGCAAAGTAAAGACGCAAAGGGAGCACCAGGTCTCCTTTGCGTCTTACTTTGCACCGTTGTGTAAAATGTTAGATTACTTCAATTTGATTTCTTAACAAATCTTCGAACACATCTCTTTTCCGGATAATTTGGGCATTGCCATCTTTCACAAAGACTTCAGCAGGTTTGAACCGGGAATTGAAGTTCGATGACATTTCAAAACCATATGCGCCGGCGTTATAAAAAACAAGATAGTCGCCTTCTCTTACTTCTTTGAGCATACGGTCCCACGCAAAGGTGTCGGTCTCGCAAATATTCCCAACGACAGAATATTTTTTTTCGGGTCCGTGAGGATTACTGACGTTTTCAATATGATGATATGCGTCGTAGAACATTGGCCGGATCAAATGATTGAAGCCGCTGTCCACGCTAACAAAACATGCGCCGGCAGTTTCTTTTATCACATTCACTCGTGTAATAAAATAGCCACATTCACTGACAAGAAATTTTCCAGGTTCAAACCAAACCTGCAAAGTCTTGCCAGCAGCATTGGGATGTGCAGCAAATGCCTGCTTAATTTTTTTTGCGAGCGAGTGAATGTCTGTTTCAACATCGTCTTGCTTATGCGGAACCTTAAATCCTCCTCCAAGGTCTATGAATTCAAGATCCTTGAAATGGTGGACAAGGTCGAAAAGCACTTCTATCCCCTTGAGGAAAACAGAAACATCTTTGATCTCACTTCCTGTATGAATGTGCAGGTCGCTGATGCGCAAATTGTATTTTTTTACGATGTCGAGGATCAAATGGATCTGATCCACCGGCACGCCAAATTTGCTCTTATCATGGCCAGTGGAGATTTTTAGATTTCCTCCCGCCATAATATTTGGGCGAAGTCGGATACCTACCGGGTAGCTGTGACCGAACTTTTGTCCGAATTTCTCGAGATTCGACAGGCTGTCAATATTAATAATCACACCAAGGTTCTGCGCTTCTTCAATCTCGTCAAATGCAATACCATTTGAAGTATATAAAATTCTCTGTGGAGGAAAGCCAGCGTGCAATGCTAATTTAACTTCATTCACAGAGCTGCAGTCAACATTGGCACCAAGTGATTTAATATAACGCAGGATGTTGACATTGGTAAGTGCCTTACAGGCATAAAAAAAAACCGTATTGGTTCCTTCAAACGCACTTGACAATTTTTCGTACTGTTCTTTTATTTTTTCAGCATGATAAACATATAAAGGTGTTCCGAATTCTTGTGCGATCCTGATTAAATTTTCCCTGGATAAAACTGCTGACATAAGTTGCGAATATATAGAAATGTGATAAGTGAAAACTAAATATTAACAGGCAGAAAACTGATCTGCATTATATCGACAAATCAATTATGCAATCGTGACCGGCCTCGCGGACGTTCATGGCCGTTATTCTTCATTTGCGGGGGCATCATTCTCAGTTGGTCCATCTTCTGCTGATGGTTCTGCATTTACCACCAATTCTCCCTCTTCGCTGACAATGAAGGCAGATGCTGTATCAGATTCAATTGACTCAATATGATGCAATGGTGTCGGAGCAATGAGGTTTTCTCCCAACACTTCTTTCAGCTTGGGCAGATCTGCCGCCGAATTGATTCCAAAATAGTCCATGAAGGACCTTGACGTGGCATATACAAGTGGTTTGCCGGGCAGATCTTCATTCCTGCCGGTGATCATGATCAATTCTTTTTCCAGCAGTTTTTGTATTGAATAATCGCTGTTCACTCCGCGGATTGCCTCTATTTCGCCTTTGGTGACAGGTTGTTTGTATGCTATAATGGAAAGTGTTTCCAGAGCAGCAGTGGAAAGACGCTTAAGAAATTTTTCGCCGTTCAGTTGGGCAATCGTCTTATGGAAATCTTTTTTGGTGAGAAATTGCCAACCTCCTCCACTCTCCCTGATATCAAATGGAAAAACCGGATCCTCATATTTTCTTTGGATCTCAAGGATGCCGGCTTCAATTTCTTCCTGGGGAATTTTATCTTCCATGAAGCCAAAAGCATTGTTGATCAGTTCAGTAATTTCCGGAGCCGTCAATGGTTTATCGCTGGCAAAGATGAGAGCTTCGATGTGGGGAACGAGATTTGGGATTTCCATTTTTAAATATCGATGATGACTAGGAAGTCAGGTGTTTTAGATCTGTATTAGAAGAACGAATTTAGAAGTAATTCATGTAATGTCCGGATTTGAAACTACCGTCTTTTCCACCATGTAGACACATGGAAACATAGGAGCACATAGAATGTTTTTACCTATCCCTGCAATGCAGCTGCTCCACTGACAATCTCAGTCAATTCAGTTGTAATCGCTGCCTGTCTTGCACGGTTATAAGAAATCCTCAATCCACGAAGAATTTCATTTGCATTTTCAGTGGCTTTGTCCATTGCCGTCATCCTGGCGCCGTGTTCAGATGCGTTCGCATCCAGCACCGCCTTGTATAACTGCGTATTGAGAATCTTTGGCATGAGCTCGCCTATCAATTCCTCTTTGTCCGGTTCAAAAATAAAGTCACTTTTTTTGGCACCGGCCTTGTTTTCAACTTTTGCGATCGGAAGGAATTGTTCCACTACAAAACGTTGTGTTGCTGCATTTTTGAATTCGCTGTAAATAATTTCAACTACATCAAAATCTTTACTTTCAAAACCTTTAACGGCCGCCTGTGAGCAAGCCTGAACATGATCGAAGCGAAGGTTCAGGAACAGGTCTTTGTAAGTATCGCTGACTTTGTAATTGTTTTTCAGAAAGTTTTCATAACCTTTTTTCCCAATGCTCCATATCAGCACCTGGCCCTTGGCAGCCTGAACGGCGTATTTTTCTTTAATTGTTGACTTAGCCAGCTTAATAAGGTTTGAATTATAGGCACCACAGGAAGCTCTGTCGCTTGTAATAACGATCAATAGTACTTTATCAATAGGCCGGCTGGAAGAAAGACCGGAGCTGATGCTGCCTTCCGTGTTACTTACAATGTTACTCAACACCTGCTGTAATTTTTTAGCGTAGGGCCGCATCTGCAAAATCGCTTCCTGGGCCTTGCGCAATTTTGTCGCAGAGATCATCTTCATTGCTTTGGTGATCTGCTGGGTACTTTGTATGGATTTAATCCGGTTGCGAACTTCCTTCAGTTGTCCTGCCATAATTCTTATTTGAAATCGGCTGCAAAGGTAACGGAATGCAGCTTAAATCCAATTGGTCTGTGGAAAATTCAGAAGCCGGTTTTGAAACACCTGACCGAATGAATTTGCCCGTACAATTGCCTGAAAGTCTGTGCGAAAAGTCGGAAATAATATTACTTTTGCTGCGCTTATATGGCAAAATCAAAAAAGAAGGATAAGCCTGTTATTCTCATCACGAACGACGATGGTATTGCTGCACCAGGAATCCGCAACCTGGTAGATTCTGTGAAAGATTTGGGAAAAATTGTGGTAGTAGCTCCTGACAAGCCGCAATCAGGCATGGGTCATGCCATCACCATAGGTGTTCCACTCCGCCTTCATCCGGTGGCCTTATTTGAAGGCGTTGAGGCATGGCAATGTTCAGGGACTCCCGTTGATTGTGTTAAACTGGCTGTAGATAAAGTACTTAGGCGCAAACCCGACCTTTGCCTGAGTGGCATTAATCATGGCTCAAATCATTCCATCAATGTAATTTACTCCGGTACGATGTCCGCCGCTGTCGAAGCCGCGATTGAAAGCATTCCATCTGTTGGATTTTCGCTGCTCGATTATAGCGTAGAAGCCGATTTTACCGGTGCTAAGAAATATGCCAGGTTGATCGTGGAATTACTTCTTAAAAATTCATTCGACAAACACCTGGTGTTAAACGTGAACATTCCTGCAGTGCCGGAGGAATTGATCGCAGGAATGAAAGTGTGCCGTCAGGCTTATGCCAAATATGAAGAAGATTTTATGCAGAGAATTGATCCATCCGGAAGGCAATATTATTGGCTGACCGGAAAGTTTGTGAATTTTGATAAAGGAAAAGACACGGACGTATGGGCCCTGGAACACAATTATGTAAGCGTTGTACCGGTACAATTTGATCTTACTAATTACGTTCTAAAAAGCAAACTCGAAAAAACGTGGAAACTGTGATATTTAAAAAAGACAACCTCAAATTCGGCATTGCCATTGGATTGGTCGCTCCCCTTTTAGCCATGTTCATTTACTATTACTGGAATTTCGCACGAGCTATCACGATGTCTGAATATTTTAATTTATTGCGGACAAACAAAGCGCTTTTAACTGGCGTTAGCAGTATCTGCCTCGTGGCGAACGCTATCTTCTTTACCATTTACATCAATACTCACCGCGATAAAACGGCCAAGGGGATATTCGTTTCCACACTAACTTATGGCATTGCTGTGCTTGTTTACAAATTGGTGAGCTAATTTTGGTGCAACCAACACCCACGGATGAAGTATTA
>PSRA01000002.1 GCA_003175695.1 Bacteroidota bacterium
AAATAAGTCAGGAAATCAACAAAATATCAACATGCATAAATTTTTTTTTGCCGCATCTGGACTGCATTTCAGCGGATTATGCATTTTGTGTTTTTGTCAATGTCACAAATTTGTCAGCACAAATGCAAACAGAGCAGGCGAATTTTACACTATAATTATTACTCATTTTTTTTTTGATCTTTACATCCTAAACAATTGTCACTGCGTTTCAATCGATGGATCGGCCGGCATGACACAATATATTATGGTAGAAAAAAAGGGAATTAAGCGCATAGCCATCTTCGCGTCCGGAAAGGGATCCAATGCTGAAAAAATAATTCATTATTTTTCCGGACTGTCTGATCAGGTTGAAATCTCGCTGATCGTCTGCAACAAACCTGAGGCGGGAGTCCTTGACATTGCAAGGAAAAAAAATATTCCTTACCTGGTCATCGACAAAGAAAAATTTTTCAGGGGCAACGGATACGTGGATGAGTTGAAAGAAAGGCGAATTGATTTTATTGTGCTGGCAGGATTTTTATGGAAGATACCACAGACGTTGATCCGTTCTTATCAGGACAAGATTGTCAATATTCATCCTGCCTTGCTTCCGGCTTATGGCGGAAAGGGAATGTATGGTCACCACGTTCATGAGGCGGTGATAGCAGCGGGCGACAAGGAAAGTGGTATCAGCATTCACCTGGTGGATGAATTGTATGATCACGGGAGAATACTGTTCCAGGCTAAATACAAATTGTCGGAGAACGAAACGCCGGAATCCCTGGCCGCCCAAATTAACAAACTCGAGCACAGCCATTATCCGCGTGTGATTGCAGCTTTGATGGGCATCAAAAATATCGTTAAATCATGATGGCAGCTGGCTCAGGTTGGTTATTTGGTAGTAATATCACAACTCAAAACATTGCTATTGAGGTCCTTTTTATATAGAGTCTTACCGGCATTCCTGGTTCTTACGTTCCTTCTATCAAGTCGGGTTTCCGGTCAGGTCACTATCAGGGGTACCGTATATAATATGTATAGGACCCGACCCCTGGATGCTGTCAGCGTGATGAGCACCTCCGGCCACGGAACAACCACCGATTCTAACGGTAACTATATAATAGTTGTCAACCTAACGGATTCGATTTATTTTTCCTACCTGGGAAGGTCTACTCAGAAATTTGCTGTGAGTGAAATCAATCGGTACGCCGGATTTGATATCGCACTTCATGTTAATCCTACTGAATTGAATGAAGTAAGGGTTGCACCGCGCGATTACCACCTGGACTCTCTTCGAAACCGGCAGGAGTATCAAAAAGTATTTGATTACAAAAAGCCGGGATTTGAATTAACGAGTCCGAATTCGGGCTTGGGTGTTGGCGTGGATCTTGATGCGATCATCGGCATGTTCCAGTTCAAAAAGAACCGGCGCATGTTGGCATTCCAGCGTAGACTGGAAGACGAGGAGCGGGATAAATTTATTGATCACCGGTTTAACCGATCCATTGTCAAAAAAATTACGCACTTCGATGATGATGAAGTCGATTCATTTATGGTTAAGTTCAGACCCTCTTATGAATTCACAAAGACTTCGACAGACTATGTGTTTTATGATTATATAAAACTTGCTGCAAAACAGTTCAGGGCAATTAAGATACGAGACCTGGAATTGAAGAAAGACTGATCTTTATGAAAGAGCGAAGAGACAGATCGGACTGCGACGGGTTAAACGCCCTCCGCTCTGCTTCTTCGCTCTTGCATAGGTACACCTAGCAAAAGCTAATCTCCAATTACACCATCGTCAACACAAACCATCAACAATGATTAACCTAAGAAGGTCTGCCTGTTTCTGTATTACGATTTTAATTGCTGCGACTTCAGCCCGGTCTCAAACTCCTTCTTTTATCACGGATAGCCTCGACAGTTTTATCTCGAGGGGAATGAAAAACTGGCAAATTCCCGGCCTCTCGATCTGCGTCATAAAAGACGGGAAAATTGTTGTGATGAAAGGATATGGAGTGAAGAAAATAGGAGGTGATGAAAAAGTCAACGAGAACACGCTGTTTATGATCGGCTCGAATTCCAAGATTTTTACAGCAACCTTGCTTGCTTTGCTTCATTACGAAAATAAATTATCACTTGATGACAAAGTGACTAAATGGATTCCGGAATTCAAATTGGATAACAAGGCAGCAGGCGAACAAGCGATTATCCGGGATTTACTATGCCACCGAATAGGTTTCAGAACTTTCCAGGGAGACTTTACTTATTGGACCAGCGATCTGACACGGTCACAAGTGATCGAGAAGATGAGTCATATTAAGGCCGCCTATCCTTTCAGGACAACCTGGGGATATACCAATGCGGCATTCCTGACGGCGGGTGAAATTATTCCGCGTGCCATTGGCAAGAGCTGGGAAATTTTTGTGAAAGAAAGAATTTTTGACCCGCTCGGAATGAATTCAACCCTCGCGCTGAGCAGGGACTTCCCTTCCGCCTCAAACAAAGCGGTTCCCCACACATTCCAGGACGGCCAGCTCATCTCGATTCCTTATTGCCAAATCGACAACCTTGCCCCGGCAGGTAGTATCAGTTCATCTGTTTATGACATGAGTAAGTGGATCATGACACAACTCGGCAATGGGAAATGGAATGGTGTGCAGGTGATCCCGGCCTCCGTTATCGCCGAAACCAGGAAACCCCATTCCATCCAGGACTCGGTTGAAAATCTGTTCAATCATGCACACTTTTTGTTGTACGGCCTCGGACTTGAACTGACGGACTATGAAGGAAAGGAAATCATTTCTCATACAGGCGGCGTTAACGGCTTTGTTAGCAGCGTGACCATGATACCGGAAGAAAAACTGGGGATCGTCGTTCTCACAAACACAGACGAAAACAAATTGTATCAGTCAGTGAAGTGGGAAATCATAGATGCCTACCTGAAAGTGCCATTTCGAAATTATGACAGCGCTTATTTAAGTAATTACAGTCTGCGCAAAAGTGATAATGACCGAAAAAATAAGCAATGGTCTGATTCTGCTTCCCTGCAGCTGAAAACTCCTCTTGCTTTGTCTGCTTATACAGGAAACTATTTCAATGAAGTGTATGGGAACATGAAAGTGGTGATGGAAGACGGAGAATTGAGAATGAAATTTTCACACCATCCGGCGATGTATGCCAGTTTGCGGCATATTGGTAACAATAGATTCTATGCGATATTTTCCGATCCTGAATTTGGGAAATCCGTTTTCCCGTTTGAGGTGGAAAATGGGAAAGTAAAATCTGTGACCGTGAAAGTTGCGGATTTTATTGAATATGATCCGTATGTTTTTAGAAAATCTGAATAGACAAGATTTCACTCAAAGACGCCCCTTCTTTGAGTGAGAATCACATAAAGGCCTAAGGGATTCTACCTATCCGACAACTATATCGGTTATATATAAGCGAGAAATAATTATTATATTGGTCGATTATTGAACCATTCAAGGAATTTACTTAATCTCAACCCTATGTTTACAGCAAGACCCTTCGTAATCCTACTATCATTTGTTCTTATTTCACATTCTTCATTTTCCAGGGACAAACTGGTCCCGGGATACTACATCAACAAACAAGGCGATTCCATCGTTTGTAAGATCTATTATAGCGACTGGCTAATAAATCCTGTGACAGTTCTTGTTGAAGTCAACAACGAAAAGCGCAGTTTTAATGCTTCCGATATAAAAGGCTTTGGAGTATATGGTTACAATCATTATAAATCTGCCCTCACAACATATCACATAAATCCAATTTCTGGAGTGGATCTTCCTGAACAATTTCTGGATAGTGTCGAAACAAAATGGTTTTTTTTAAAGACTATTGTATCCGGCTATTACAATTTGTTTGAACTTACACTTCCAGAAAGGTCATACTATTTTGTCAGCGAAGGCGATTCTGCGATTTCCGAATTGATTTATCGCGCAAAAAGAATAGAAAATCAAATAGTAGAAGATCAGGATTACAAGAATTTCTTATTTGATCTTTATCATAAAGAGAATATTCCACTAAGTCATCCTGATCCCATTACTAATGCATACTATAGCTATTCGGACCTCAGACCAATAATTAGCAGGCTTAATAAGAATCATATTGAAATAAATACTTCTCCTGATATTGAAGCTAAAATCAAAAAGAATAAGCCGGCATTTGGAATTTTTGCCGGAGGGATGTTATACAACTTTCCAAGCACAATACATGGAGCATTTGCAACTGACGTCAAGTTCCCTTCATCCATGTCTTTTTCAGGAGGCGTCAACTTAGCCTATCAATTTCCGGGTCACTTAAAATCCATAGCCATTGGCATTTCCATCGGTTATTCGGGTTACCATCTTCAATTTGACAAGACCGGCGTCAATAAATTTTACCAAAGTGTCAATTATAATGGTGAAACAGACTACACCGAACACATATCATCGTCTAATTCATTTATCAGTCCAATTCTTTATTTGAATTATATTTTCAACCCTTTAAGTAAAACCAAGGTCTATCTAAAAACGGGTTTGGCAGCAAATTTCTCAATTGGCAGTAACAAGGATATCGTGACCAACATGTCTTATCTGAGTAATACAACGATAAACGGAATTCCATCACCACCCCAAAGCGGTCAGGGAGAAATTACGCTGGTAGTCACCAAAAAAACGCTTTTTCAATTCGATGCGGGTTTTGGGGTAATGATGGGCCGACACAAACTTGAAGTCAATTATTTTTTCCCTGTTCAACTGGCGACAGGTGATACAAAATCTGCATACTTGTTTCCTTCTGTAGGTCAGGCTATTTACCAGGAAGATTTTAAGATGAGTATGCTGGGACTCTCGTATTGCTATTCAATTTTTAGATAAATGGATTTAGATATGCATCTCCGTCCATTTTGGAGGAGAGCGAATCTCCAAGAAACGCTGATTTTACCTGTCATTCGCGTTTTTTCGCGGTCTCTGTAATCCGGATCGGCAAAATACCGGGTTGTAAATTACCCGCATAACCAATCCTTCGAGAAACGCATTTATTTATAATCCAAAACCAACCTGCAAAAAGTTTTAACACCAATCTTGAAAGCACTTTCATCAACATAAAACTCAGCTGTATGATGTTGTGGGGCGGTCTTTGGATCCTGGCCCGGCTTCATACCACCCAGGAAGAAAAAGAAGGAAGGAACTTTGTCGGCAAAGAATGAAAAATCTTCTGCCTTCGTTGTTAAATCCATTGTGACAACGTTACTGTCGCCCAATGTTCTTTGCAAAGAAGGCAACATTTTTTTTACCAGTGCAGCATTGTTAACCACCACCAGCGTTTTATTTTCAATGACAACGTCTGCAGTTGCACCGGCACTTTCAGCTATCTTAACCGAAGTTCTTCTTATGCGATCGTAAATATCCTTTTCCATGTTCTTATCAAATGTTCGCATGGTTCCGGTTAGCACTACTTCTTCCGGGATGATGTTGGAACGAACACCTCCTTTAACCACACATACAGATATAACCGCAGGCTGCTTGGTTAGGTCTGTCTGCCTGCTTACGATATTTTGTATTCCCTGAATAATCTGTGCCGAGACTACGACAGGATCAATTGAATTCCACGGTTCAGAGCCATGCGCTCCTTTTCCCTTTACAGTAATGGTGAACCAATCCGAAGCAGCCATCAATGGGCCGCTCCTGTATTTTATTTTTCCCACTTCCGTTCCCGATTCGATGTGTAATCCAAACATCACATCTACTTTTGGACCATCCAACACTCCTTCTTTGATCATGAGTGGTGCACCACCATCTTCTCCCGGCGGAGGACTTTCTTCAGCAGGCTGAAAAATAAATTTCACCGTTCCCTTCAAATCATTTTTCAATCCGGAAAGAATTTCTGCAACGGTCATCAGCATGGCTACATGCGAATCATGACCGCAGGCATGCATGACGCCCACTTCCTGTCCATTGTAAGTTGATTTGACTTTTGAAGCAAAAGACAAATTGGTTTTTTCTTCAATCGGCAAAGCATCCATGTCTGCGCGCAAACCAATCACGGGACCTGGCTTAGCTCCTCGCAAAATACCAACGACTCCACTCTTCGCTACACCTTCCCTTACTTCAAGCCCCAGGGATTTCAGGTGGTCTGCAATTATTTTTGCAGTCCTGAATTCTCGGTTACTCAACTCCGGATGTTCATGAAAATCACGGCGCCAGGAAATCGTTTGCGATTCCAGCCTGTCTGCTGCCTGGTCAATTTTCGCATAGATATCTTTTGACTGGCTTAACAAAAGATTTGCATGAACAAGAAATATCAAAAGCGCAGGTAACCTTTTTTTCATACAGTGATTAATTTAGCGGTTTCTAATTTACACAAAACAGCCGGGGAAATTCCGGTGTTACTCGATTCCTTTTGCTCATATTTTCAACAATTTATAACTTGTAGCCTCGAATCAGGATGCATTTTTCGCACTTTCATTTTCTATGGTTTTACTTCGACACACACGTTTTCTTAAGGCCGTAGGCTTGTTCAGCCTTACGGCATTTGGGGGACCGCAAGGGCATTTCGGGATGATGATGAAAACTTTTGTTCATCAACGACGTGATATAACCGAAGAAGAGTTGTTGGATTATAATGCATTTTGTCAGATGTTGCCTGGTGCTTCATCCACGCAGGTGCTCACCCTGATTGGTTACAAGAGAGGCGGTGTCATACTCGCCGTTCTTACCCTTATCATCTGGATTCTTCCTGCCTGTCTTTTAATGGGCGCTTTTTCATTCTTCCTTGAATATATCAATCAAAAAAATTTAGTCATTGATGTATTCAAGTTCATTCAGCCCATGACAGTTGGATTCCTGGCCTACGCGGCCGTGAAATCATTTGGCATTTCTGTGCACAATACCATTACTCATGTAATCATGGCCGTTAGTGCGATGGCAACATTACTATTGTTTACGACGCCATGGATCTTTCCTATCCTTCTGGTGCTCGGCGGATTTGTCACCAATTTGAGCAGCAAGCGCATTCCACAAAAAGAAACGCCATCACGGAAGATCAGCTGGGGCAATATCTGGTTATTCGCAATTATTTTTTTACTCGCGGGGGCTTCCAGTGAACTTGCCAGGAAGAACGATTGGCCCAATCGACGACCTCTCAATTTATTTGAAAATACATACCGGTTCGGTAGCCTTGTTTTCGGTGGTGGCCAGGTGCTGATTCCAATGATGTATGAGCAATTTGTTGCCCGTCCTGCGTCTCAGAAATTGATGAAAAGGAATCCGCATGTTGTCAAAGTAAGCAAGGAAGATTTTTATACAGGAGCCGGAATGGTGCGCGCCATACCAGGACCCGTATTTTCAGTGGCTTCATTCATGGGAGGAACGGCCATGAAGGACATGGGGTATTCCATGCAGGTGCTGGGATGCATCATTGGCTCCGTTGCTATTTTTCTTCCAAGTGCTTTATTGGTGCTTTTCTTTTTTCCGATATGGCATAATATGAAAAAATATGCATCTGTATATCGGGCGCTGGAAGGGATTAATGCCGTGGTTGTCGGGATCATCATTGCCGCAACTTTCTATATGATGAAAGACATCCAGGTGACCAACGCAAAAGTTATTATCCTGAACATTTCCGTGATGGTGGGCACCTGGGCTCTTCTAACTTACGGAAAACTTCCTTCGCCAGTGATTGTATTGAGTTGTCTGTTGTTGGGATGGATATTTTAAAAAGGTTCACGCAAAGGCTTGCGCCCGTGCGTGAAATCAATTATTGTTTTTCAGAAATATGAGGAGAATTTGCCGGGGCCTTCTCCCAGATCGCCACCTGCCTCAGCATTTGAAAGGAAGACACGATATCAGATGCAAAGGGCACCTGATCATCGGCCAGGTTATTTCCTTTTCCCTGCAGGTACAAATAAGCTGCGTTCGCTAATTGTTCATCCGACATGTCCGATTCCCCGAGAGATCTGTAGTAAATCAATTGTTCTCTCAAATCCTTTTTCAATGATGCTGACACTCTTCTTGCTAACGACAAATCTTCCGCTAAATAACAAGCACTCAAAAATTGAGTCGAAATCGCATCATGCTGATTCCCACGGCTACTGGTCATTCCGTACGGGATATTGGACTCCCTCACGCTGCGGTCGAAATTTTCCAGGATCCTGCGCGCTTTTTCTTTATCGCCTGCTTCTGCCAGGCTCATGGCTAATTCTGCGTTGGAGAGCTTGATGATATTCATCCTGTGCCGGTTTTCTTCATCAAAATAAACTCCGGGATGACTCGCATTGCCGTAAGCGAATTTCTCCATCACATTTTTATATGCAACTTCATTGTCAACTTTATCATTTTCCACCGGAACCAGGCGATATGCGAGACCGTTAGAACGTACGTACTTTGCGAGTCCCAGCTGTGCTGCCTCATTTTCATTTGTGAAACAAATCGGTCGTTCCCATTTGTTGGCAGCGATCAATGAAAGGATTGTCAGATCTCCTTTCAAAATATAACTTCCTTTGGGAAGATCGATATGCAATTCATTAACTACATGATCGCCCGGTTTTACTGTGGCATTTGCCTGTACTTTCTTCAGATCAACAGGTACGCTGAATTTTTTTGTTGGTAGTAAATTATAAGTATCTCCATCTTCGGTTTGAGTAGTAAATTTCGGATCGTCACTCCCCGCTACATTCTTGAGCGCCCCATATAGATCATAATAATTATTTTTATCGTACCCCGGGATGTTATTTGAAAATAAGATCACTTCGCGACGGAAACCAGCAATCTGCTCAGGGGTGAAAATGACATCGGCAGGCGCACTTTTGTTGATCTTGTATCTCAACTGATTCATGTACCAATCCGAACCCAATAGTGTGGTAATTGCTATGCGAACATCCGGACGAATACCTTCCACTTCCTGCGCATACCACAGAGGATAAGTGTCATTATCTTCTGAAGAGATCAAGATCGCGTTTGGCGGGCAACTTTCCAGGTAGTCTTTTGCCATATCTCTCGCCAGCGTTTTATGGCTGCGATCGTGATCATTCCATTCCTGGCTGGCCATTAAAACCGGAACCGCAAGCAGGCAAATTCCGGCGGAAAGGTAATGCACTGAGGGAGCTTTGACCCATCTTTGTATCACCAGGTCCAGCCAGACAACTCCCAATCCAATCCAAATGGCAAAAGCATAGAACGAACCTGCATATGAATAATCTCTTTCCCTTGGCTGCGCGCCCGCCTGGTTGATATATATTACAATGCCTAGACCAGTGAAAAAGAACAATAATACGTTGACAATAAGATCCTTTTTGTTCCTGAGATATTGAAATAACAGTCCGGCTAATCCCAGCAGCAATGGCAACATGAACAATCTATTGTAAGAAAGATTCTGCTCGTGGACGGTGGCGGACAACTTGCTTTGGTTATGATACATAGCGTTGTCTATGAGCGGGATTCCGCTGATCCAATTACTGTCACGGACATTTCCAAATCCCTGCAAATCATTTTGCTTCCCCGCAAAATTCCACATGAAATACCTGAAGTACATCCACCCTACCTGGTATTTCATGAAGTAGCGGAAATTATCTGCCATCGTGGGTTGATCATCAATGACACCACCATATTGCCTGTAAAAATCAATTTCATTGCGGTCATTTGTATTACTCCACATCCTTGGAAAAAGATGTGCTGAGGGAGCGCTTGTCCAATCCTGGTTATAAATCTTGCCCGCTGCCTCATATTTATTCTTTCCTTTCACATATAATTCGCCACCATCCGAACGGGGAGGATTATCCGTATAATCAGGACCATAGACAATCGGCCAGTCTCCATATTGTTCGCGGCCAAGATATCTTACGAGGCTTACTGGATTATCTACATTGAACATGTCGATGGCGGGATCTGCATTCGAGCGGATCATGGTTGTCATGTATGTTGAATAGCCCAGCATCATGAATGCAAAACCCCAAAGTCCGATTTTCAGAAAATAATATTTGCGTCGAACGGCATATTGAATTCCGCAGTAAACCGCGGCGCCCAGGAGAACAAAAAAGAAGATAAATCCGACAAAGAATGGCATGCCTAGTCCATTTACAAATTGGACATCAACCCAACCTGCACCTTTGATCGTATATTGAATCACATATTTCAACACCACTCCTGTAATTACGCAGCCGATAACAAAGGCTTTGGCAGTGCCCCACAAAGTGAATTTGTATCTTCTGAAATAATACACCATCACAATGGCCGGAATAGTGAGAAGATTAAGCAAATGCACGCCAATGGAAAGTCCCATCATGAAAAAAATAAAGATCAGCCATCTGTCTGCACCGGGTTCATCTGCCTTTTGTTCCCACTTGAGTATGGCCCAAAATACCAATGCAGTAAAAAGAGATGAGGTTGCATACACTTCTCCTTCCACCGCACTAAACCAGAATGAATCACTGAATGTATAAGCCAAAGCTCCTACTACGCCCGCACTCATGATGACAAACAGTTGGTTCTTTGACAGAGGCTGCCCGTTTTTCTCAATGATTTTTCTTGCGAAGTGCGTGATCGACCAGAACAAGAATAGTATAGTGAATCCGCTAGCCATTGCGCTCATAAAGTTGACGGCTCTTGCTGCCGTCATGGGATTGTCGCCAAAGAGGACGATAAAAAATCGGCCCATCATGATAAATAAAGGCGAGCCGGGTGGGTGAGGAATTTGTAGTTTATAGCAACTGGAAATGAATTCGCCACAATCCCAAAAGCTGCCGGTAGCTTCCATTGTCAGGATATATACTGCACAGGCGATGGTACAGACTACCCATCCGACGATGTTGTTGGTTCTGTTGAAATTCATATGCATTAGTTTGTTTATAAATCTAAGCATATGGCCTGAGGATTAGAAGGTTCGAAATCCTTTTAACTTTTTCTTCATGTTTCATCCGCCCATAGCGAATGAAACTTTTATAAGAACTACCTTGCCAACCTAAAGACCCACTCACAAACCCATGCAAGGAAAAATCCTCATAATTGATGACGAAGAAAAATTAAGAAATCTTCTTTCCCGCATCATCGCACTAGAGGGGTATGAGGTACAGGAAGCCGGCACGGCAAAAGAAGCATGGAAAAAACTGGAAAAGCAGGATGCCAATGTCGTTATATGCGATGTTAAGTTACCGGACGCAAATGGAGTCGAACTCTGTCGTCAAATCAAAACGAAATTTCCCGCAACGGAAATTATTATGCTGACTGCATATGGCAATATCTCCGACGGTGTCCAGGCAATGAAAAATGGCGCCTTTGATTATATAACCAAAGGAGATGACAATGATAAAATCATTCCTTTGCTGAGTCGGGCGATGGAGAAAATGCAACTGCAGAAAAGAATTCGTCAACTGGAAAAAGAAGTAGAAAAACAATACAGTTTCGAAAGTATTTTAGGTGATTCTCCTTTGATCAAGGAGGCAATTGAACTAGCCAAAAAAGTTGCACCAACGGACGCTACTGTATTGCTGCTCGGTGAAACAGGAACAGGGAAAGAAGTTTTTGCACAAGCCATCCATCATGCCGGCAAGAGATCAGGAAATCCTTTCCTGGCCCTTAATTGCAGCTCGTTTAGCAAAGAATTGCTGGAAAGTGAATTGTTTGGACATAAAGCCGGTGCATTTACAAGTGCAATAAAAGACAAAAAAGGACTGATTGAAGAAGCTACCGGTGGAACCATGTTCCTTGATGAAATTGGTGAAATGCCGTTCGACCTTCAATCCAAACTCCTGCGCGTTCTGGAGACGAATGAATTCATTAAAGTGGGCGATACCAAACCGACAAGAGTAAATGTGAGAATCATTACAGCGACCAATCGTGATCTTGGAAAAGAAATTGAAGATGGTAAGTTCCGAGAAGATTTATTTTATAGGTTAAACGTTTTTACAATACACCTACCCGCACTGCGCGACAGGAAAAAAGATATTCCGATCCTGGCTAATCATTTTATGCAAACATATGCTTCCAAGTCAAATCAGTCGGTTAACAGCATAAGCAAGGAATTCCTGGATCATTTACAGCACCATGATTGGAAGGGAAATATTCGTGAACTCAAAAATGTGATGGAAAGAGCGGTGATATTAGCCTCCGGTCCACAGCTAACTTCAGAAAATCTGCCACTCGAGTTGCAAGTTAATGGTCATAAAGAGCATGGTACTCTTTCAGCATTTGACCTGGCAAGCGTAGAAAAATTACACATTCAAAGGGTCCTCAATCATACAAGGGGAAATAAAACGGAAGCCGCCAAATTACTTAACATCGGCCTTACTACCTTATATAGAAAGATCGAGGAATATGGATTGATCTAATACTAAATTTCAAACGCCTGGCACGACTCATTAGGTGGCTATTTCGCAGGACTGGAGGCGTGACTTCACCAACAGGCTTTGCCAACACCGGTCAGTTACTTATACGTCTACTGGGGCATCTATTGCGCCCCCTCTAAGCAGTTGGGGAGGATGGATGCCGGATTTAAGAAATTCTGAATCAAGGATTATTCTAGCGTTGCTGGTAAGATTCTAGCCTAGTTGTAAGCCTATAATTAAGGTCCCATCTTGTATTTGGAATTGAGATTGAATGATTTGACTTAACTGTCAACTGTCATCTCAGGATACCGCCTATTGCTGATCCTTAGATGAGTTATTAGGAATGCATTCACAATTATTTTTTAAAAAGATCGTTTATCAGGCATACCTTTGGCCACTGTTTTCCTACCTAATCAACTACGAATGAAATCCCAATACCGCTCATTGCGCAAAACAAGGATTTTTCATTTCGGTCTTATTTTATATGTCCTGTTGGTATTGCTACTCCTGCTCTGCCAAATTGTGATAGAATACTAATAAAATGGGAATAATGAGATCCTTCTATTCTAATTCATGAAATGATAAGCTAAATGGAAAACTATATTGTGTTTGATAACGGAGGCAAAACGACTGACCGTTACACTGCCATCAGCAAAGAGTCAGGAGATATTTACGGAATGAGTACCAATCCATTTGCTCCCGATGGGGTCGGAAATTTCATTGGAAATTGTGCGCAGGCACATATATTATTATATGGTACTGGATGGAGAGAAAGGCTGCCGCCAAAAAAAGTCATCAAGACCGTCCTTGACAACATCATTATTCAATCCAAATTGGATCCCGATTGGATCGGAGAGCTTGTAAGTTTTGACAAACTTCCTGATAATGTAAAGAAATACATAACACAACTCCCGGAATCGCGTATTTCCTCTTCAAATAATAAAGAATCAAATGGCGATGCCCCTGTGAAATATATTATTTAGCCAAAGAATCATTCCCTGTTATTTGATGAATCAGAACCTGATTCACAATACTCATTTTTTCATTTTGGAAAAGCGGTTATCATTTTGGCATAGATTTCAGGCTCCATTTTCCTCTCCCGCCAATTTCCAAACGCCCTAACGCGCAGAGTACAACCCACTTCTATCTCCTTTCAACAAAACTAGGCCAATAGGGCATGCCTTTGGCAGAACCATGCCGGACTAAATTCATTGTTGCCGTGCAGTGAAAAAGATCAAGAATGATACGAAGGATAAACTTATCATCCTGGTATTTTGGTTGATATCAGTTGCACTCGCCTACATTGTTTTTGTAAAAATTAAGTACTTCTTTCACTAAAACTCTTCGGAAAACCATGCTCACAATAATTCTAATTCTGACGGGACTCATTTGTTTCGCCATTTTCTTTAAAGCAATTGATTTTTTCGACAAGATCTAATTAATAAAAAAATACGACATGACTTTACTGTTCATCATTTCAATTTTTGTGTTTATCTATCTGTGTTATGTGCTGATAAAGCCGGAGAAATTCTAAACCAATCACTATAAAGAACTTCAAATGAAAACGCAAATAGCAGGAGTGATTATAATGTACGGGCTGATGGTTTTGTTAGCAATACCACTTGGCCGCTACATCGCTAAAATCTATGAAGGGAAAAAAACATGGCTCGATCCTGTCCTGAATCCTCTTGACAAGATTTTTTACAAGCTCAGCGGAATCAGGGCCGAGAGAGAAATGAATTGGAAACAACACTTGCTTGCTTTACTCACCATCAACGTTGTTTGGTTCCTGTTCTCGATGCTTATCCTGATGAACATGAGTTGGCTACCTCTGAATCCCGATGGCAATCCCTCCATGTCAGCTGACACTGCATTCAACACCACTATCAGCTTCATATCGAATACTAACCTGCAACATTATGCAGGGGAAACAGGCGTTTCTTATCTCGGACAATTGGTACTCATGCTTTTTCAATTTATAAGTGCCGGGGTTGGGATGGCAGCATGTGCGGTAGTTTTTAATGCGATGAAGGAGAGAAGCACGGAAAAGTTGGGCAATTTCTATTACTATTTTGTGAGGTCCTGCACCAGGATGTTACTGCCTCTTTCTGTTGTGGTGGCAATCCTTCTCGCTTTTAATGGTTCACCAATGACCTTCAAAGGAAAGGATCAACTCATATCGCTGCAGGGAGACACGGTACATGTGAGCCGGGGACCGGTAGCTGCGATGGTGGCCATTAAACAGCTTGGGACTAATGGCGGTGGATTTTTTGGAGCGAACTCTGCTGTGCCTTTGGAAAATCCTAATTATTTCACCAACATGGTGGAAAATATCGGCATTGCACTTATCCCTATTGCTATGGTGTTTGCACTGGGGCATATTTTGAACAGAAAAAGATTTGCCTGGGTGATTTTTGTGGTAATGACTGCCGGTTTTCTATGTTTTGTCATTCCTGCCATCTACTTTGAATCAAAGGGCAATCCTGCCATAGCAAATTTGGGAGTCGGGCAGCAATTGGGCAGCATGGAAGGAAAGGAAATTCGCTTTGGCTCTCCGGCCACTGCATATTGGGCAATCGTGACGACTACCACATCCAATGGTTCAGTCAATGCCATGCACGACAGCCTGACACCACTCTCTGGGATGTTCACCATGATGGGAATGATGGTCAATTGCTTTTATGGTGGCGTGGGCGTTGGGTTCCTGAACTTCTATATTTTCATCATCATTGCAGTTTTCATAAGTGGATTGATGGTGGGACGAACTCCTGAATTCCTGGGCAAGAAGATTGAAGCGAAAGAAATGAAAATAGCAACGATTGTTGCCTTGTTACATACCTTTCTCATTCTTGCTTTTACCGGATTGTCTTCACATATGTTTGCTGGCGACCCAAAGACCTATGCCGCCTGGTTAAATAATCCCGGTCATCATGGTTTCTCAGAAATGCTTTATGAATATACTTCATCTTCAGCCAATAACGGATCGGAATTTGGAGGCCTGGGAACTGGTGTTCCGTTCTGGAATATCACTTCTGGGATAGTAATGATTATATCCCGGTATATCCCGATTATCGGGCCACTGGCCATCGCCGGAATTTTGGCCCGGAAGAAATATATACCGGAAAGCGCCGGTACTTTAAAAACGGATACAGGAACTTTTGGGATCATGATTTTCGCAGTAATAGCAATAGTCGCTGCACTGTCATTCTTCCCCGCTCTCTCTCTGGGTCCCATAGCCGAATTTTTCAGCATGAAATAATAATTATAGTATGTCGAAACGTAAAAGAAAAGCCAATAGATTATTTGAGCCTTCCCTGGTGAAGCAAGCATTGAAACAGTCTTTTGTCAAACTCAACCCGAAGAGCCTGGCCCATAACCCCGTTATGTTTACCGTGGAGATTGGAACCGTTGTGATGGCCGCAGTTTGTGTTTGGATACTAACCGGGGAAAAATCGCAGGGCACACTGATGTATAACCTGCTCATCTTTATTATACTTTTCATCACGTTATTGTTCGCCAATTTTGCCGAAGCCATCGCAGAAGCCAGAGGCAAGGCACAGGCTGACAGCCTCCGAAAAACAAGAGAAGACACACCTGCAAAAAAAGTCTTTCCAGTCGGTGAAATATTTGTTGATGAAGTCAAAATAGTTCCTTCCTCGCAATTGAAATTGGGCGATGTCTTTATTTGTGAGACGGGAGATATCATTCCCATGGATGGAGAGATCATTGAAGGACTGGCTACTATTGATGAAAGTGCGATCACCGGTGAATCGGCGCCGGTAATTCGTGAAGCCGGAGGAGACAAATCTTCTGTTACCGGTGGAACGAAAGTCCTGAGTGATAAGATCAAAGTGAAAGTGACGACTGCGCCGGGAGAGAGTTTTTTGGATAAGATGATTGCATTGGTGGAAGGAGCATCAAGACAAAAAACACCGAATGAAATTGCCCTCACGATCCTGCTCGCAGGGTTCACGATTATATTTATTGTAGTTTGTGTGACACTCAAACCATTTGGCGATTACGCGAATACACCCATCACCATTGGTGCATTCATTTCATTATTTGTTTGTCTTATACCAACAACTATCGGTGGTCTCCTCAGCGCAATCGGGATCGCAGGCATGGATAGAGCATTAAGAGCAAATGTGATTACAAAAAGTGGAAAGGCTGTTGAAACGGCCGGCGACCTGGACACCCTGCTCCTCGATAAAACCGGTACCATCACAATTGGCAATCGAAAGGCCACAAATTTTTGGCCGGCGAAAAATGTCGACAAAGAAATTTTTATTGAGGCCTGTATCCTGGCATCCCTCGCTGATGAGACTCCCGAAGGAAAATCAATTCTCGAACTAGCTCATTTGAATGGTAACAAGCCAAATTCTGCGCAGTTGCAGGATGCGAGGTTCATTCCATTTACAGCTGAAACGAGGAGCAGTGGTGTCGATCTGCCAGGTGGCATCAAGATCAGGAAAGGCGCTTCGGATGCAATCAAAAGCATTGTCAATAGAGCGGGGATTAGTTTTCCTGGTGAGACCGATGAGAGAGTTAAGTTGATTGCGAAGGACGGAGGAACGCCGCTAGTCGTGAGTCAGAATGAAAATGTCCTGGGAGTAATAGAGCTGCAGGATATCATCAAGCCGGGAATCCAGGAAAGATTTGACAGGTTGAGGAAGATGGGCGTGAAAACAGTCATGGTGACTGGCGACAACCCGCTCACTGCAAAATACATCGCTACAAAGGCCGGTGTGGATGATTTTATAGCAGAAGCCAAGCCCGAAGACAAAATGAACTATATCAAAAAAGAGCAGCTGGGTGGAAAATTAGTAGCCATGATGGGAGATGGCACCAATGATGCGCCTGCACTGGCGCAGGCTGATGTGGGTGTCGCGATGAATAGCGGAACGCAAGCAGCAAAAGAAGCTGGTAATATGGTCGACCTCGATAATGACCCAACTAAGCTGATTGAGATAGTTGAAATCGGCAAACAACTCTTGATGACCCGTGGCACTTTGACCACTTTTTCAATTGCCAATGATGTGGCAAAATATTTTGCGATCGTTCCTGCCTTGTTTATTGTTTCCATTCCAGGATTGCAAGCGCTAAACATTATGCGGCTACACAGTCCTGAAAGTGCTATACTCTCTGCCGTTATTTTTAATGCAATCATTATTCCGTTGCTGATCCCGCTGGCATTGAAAGGCGTTGCATACAAACCCATAGGAGCAAGCGCATTGCTACGGCGCAATTTGCTGATCTATGGGCTGGGCGGCATCATCGTACCGTTTATAGGAATTAAGCTGATTGATATGCTCGTGGCTACCTGGTTCTGATCAGTCAATTTCAAATTAATTCATCAATCGAAAAAAAAATGAAACAACATATTTTACCTGCCATTCGACTTACAGCCATATGCATCATATTTTTTTGTGTCGTATATCCGGCCTTCATCTGGCTGGTAGCGCTGGCCAGCCCGGGACATGGAGACGGTGAAAGAGTTTCTGTCGAAAACAGGGTGGTCGGTTATGCCAAAATCGGACAATCTTTTACAGAGGATAAATATTTCTGGGGCCGGCCTTCGGCCGTTGGCTACAACGCGGCTGCCAGTGGAGGAAGCAACAAAGGTCCGAGCAATCCGGATTATTTAAAAGACGTACAATCAAGGATCGATAGTTTTTTGTTACATAACCCGGGGGTTAAGACGGGGCAGATACCATCAGAGTTGGTGACGGCTTCTGGAAGTGGACAGGATCCTGATCTTTCGCCTGCCGGCGCCTACATTCAGGCAGCCCGGATAGCGAAAGCAAGAGGAATTAGCCAGGATAAAATCAATGCATTGATTGACCGGCATATAGATAAACCCCTCCTCAGTCTTATGGGTCCCGAGAAAGTAAATGTGCTTTTACTGAATATCGATTTGGACAAATTGAAGTGAAATCAATCTAACTTAGATAAAGAAGTATACAACAAAAATACCATCCAACCCCAAAAGATAAACGAAACAGAGATGCATGCCTGATGACCAAAAAAACGTAGAGCATTTTCTGAATCTTATCCGCCAGTCGCGGCGTGGTAAGTTCAAAATTTATATTGGAATGAGCGCAGGAGTAGGAAAAACTTTCCGGATGCTACAGGAAGCACAAACGCTTCTTCGAAATGGTGTCGATGTCAAGATCGGCTATATAGAAACTCACGGAAGAAAAGAAACGCATATTCTGCTGGATGGCCTTCCTGTTATTCCCAGGCGCAAGCTTTTTTACAAGGGAAAAGAACTGGAAGAAATGGATATGCAGGCTATTCTCAATCTCCATCCTGAAGTGGTTGTGGTCGATGAGTTGGCACATACAAATATTGAAGCGAGTAAAAATGAAAAACGCTGGCAGGATGTGATGGAAATTCTTGACGCGGGGATTAATGTAATCAGTGCCGTGAATATCCAACACATCGAAAGCCTTCATGATGAAGTAAAAGAAATTACCGGGATCGACGTGGCCGAGAGAATCCCGGACAGTGTGCTGAAAGAAGCAGATGAAGTTGTAAACATAGATCTGACTGCTGATGAGCTGATCACCCGCCTGAAAGAAGGAAAAATTTATACGCCAGATAAGATCCAGGTGGCGATGCGCAATTTTTTCCAATCTGATAAGATTCTTCAATTGAGGGAGCTTGCGTTGAAAGAAGTAGCTACCCAGGTAGAAAGAAAGATAGAAAGCGAACTGCCGAAGGGAAGGTTACGAGCAGAAAGATTTTTGGCTTGCATAAGCAGCAACCATGAAATTGCAAAAAAAGTGATTCGAAAAACGGCCAGGCTGGCTACTTATTATAATTCAAAATGGTTTTTACTTTATGTTCAAACGCCGAAAGAAGATGGAGACAAAATTGGGCTGGCAGCACAACGTCACCTCATCAATAATTTTAAGTTGGCTACTGAACTGGGAGCCGAAGTAATGCGAATTAAAAACAACAACATTGCACGCGGTATCATTGAATCAGCCGAACAGAAGGCGATCACGACTATCTGTATCGGCAAGCCGCATTTGAATTTGTTCAAAGTGATCATGAGCACAGCCGTGTTCAACCAGCTTTTGACGAAATTGTCTGAAGCAGACATTGATATAGTAATACTTTCATGATATGGGCATGAAATTAAAGACCAAATTATCCCTTGGACTCATTTTCCTTTTTGTAGTCATTTTATTATTCGGCATCCTGGGACTGATCAACATTAATTTGCTGAGCAGGGATGCAAACCTGGTGCTGAAGAATAATCATGAGTCGCTGGTGTATTCGAATAATATGCTCAAGGCATTGGAAGACATCAAAACCAGGAAAGATGCAGCATCCATATTTGAAGACAACCTGAAAAAGCAGGAAAATAACATTACGGAGATAGGAGAAAAAGAAGCTACGCAGGAGTTGCGAAAAAATTTCAATGAACTATTAATCAATCCTGCAGATTCATCTAATTATCCGGAGATCAGGCAGTCCATCATACAAATCCAGAATTTGAACGAAATGGCGATACTCCGCAAAAACGCAGTGGCTCAAAAAACGGCCGAGAATGCAAAAATGTGGCTGACTGTCATTTTCACCATTCTTACGCTTGTGGCATTCACTTTTATTTTCAATTTGCCCGGCATCATTTCAAGGCCAATCAGTACGCTTTCTGAAGGAATTTCTGAGATCGCCAATAAAAATTATAAAAAAAGAATTTTCCTTCAACAGAATGACGAGTTCGGAGACCTGGCGAATTCATTCAATATTATGGCCTCCAAATTGAATGAATATGAAAACAGTAATTTGTCCAAGATTAAGTTTGAAAAAAGCAGGATTGAAACTATCATCAATCAAATGCGCGACGGCATCATTGGATTAGATGACAAAAGCAATATTTTGTTTTTAAATGCAGTTGCGGAAAAGCTTTTAGGTCTTAAAGAAGCAGATATTATTGGGAAATATGCCCCTGATGTGGCTTTGAAAAATGATCTTATGCGAACCCTGTTAAGGGAAGAAGAAGATAAAAAAGATCTTAAAATTTATGCCGAGAATAAAGAAAGTTATTTCAACAAGGATACCTTCAAAGTTACAAATAATGACCAGATAGTAGGTTTAGTGATTGTCTTGCGTAATATCACGCCATTTCATGAATTGATTGAAGCTAAAACCAATTTCATTGCAACGGTGTCACATGAATTGAAGACGCCCATTTCGTCCATTAAAATGAGTGCCCAGCTTTTGAATGATAACAGGATAGGTGCGTTAAATCACGAGCAGGAGGAGTTGGTACAAAGTATCCGCGATGACTCTGAACGTTTGTTAAAGATTACAGGAGAGTTATTGAACATATCTCAGGCGGAAACGGGCCAGATCCAGCTCAATGTTCATCCTGTAGACCCAAAAAAGATAATCAACAGCGCAGTGGAAGCTATGAAGAAACAAGCCTTGCAAAAGAATATTAGTGTGGAATTAAATATTCCCGATCAGCTACCGCTTGTAGAAGCGGATGATGAAAAGACCGGGTGGGTATTAACTAATTTCTTATCAAATGCCATAAGGTATTCTTATGAGCAATCAAAAGTAGTCATCTCTGCAGACGTGTTGGATGGTGTGGTGCAGATTAGTGTAGCCGATTCAGGACAAGGTATACCTGCTGCATATACCGATAAAATTTTTAATCGATACTTCAGGGTGCCTGGCACCAAAAAAGAAGGTACCGGCCTGGGGCTTGCGATCAGCAAAGATTTTATTGAAGGCCAGGAAGGAACGATCTCTGTGCAGAGTGAAGTAGGGGTTGGAAGTAAGTTTTCGTTTACGCTGAAGAAGGCAGGCTGAGTCGTATCGGGTTTTGTTTAGATCACAAAGAAATTCACGATGCAACCTTTGCATGTTTGCATGAAATCAAAATACGGTCTCGAATTCTTGCCAAGAGCCACAAACCAATGAATGGATAAAACACCCCATTAGCGGCGTTTAAGATGACCAAAATGGAAGCAACTGCAAAGGTAATCCTGACTCTTAATTGCAATTGCTATTACGGCGTCACTGAAAAAAACAATCCGGTCTATTTGGAATTGTTGCGTGGGGAGTCGTGCCTGGAGTGCCTTCATTCTTAAATTTAAATTTATTTTCAAGCGACCGAGCAAAGGTGCTGGTGATCATCTGAGCCCTGCGGCAAAAAAAATCATAGACATTAAGATGTCAAAAGGCCTACTTAACTCCCTTGTCCGGATTCCAGGATCCCTGCTGTTTACGTATATAAATAATCTGCCCGATATGATAGGCGTTATGAGTACTTATATGTGAAATCGTGTTATACCAGGACTGCAATTTTGCATCATCTGCCGCTTCAATAACCCTCTCCCATTCACTGAACACATCATCCAATTGTTTAACTGCGGCATTCCATGCATTCTTATCGACTGAGGCGGCAAAGGTTTCATCATTGTTGCCACTAAAATCAGCCTGCTTTTCTCCCTTGAATTTTGCCAATTGATCTTTATTCCAAAATATCAGGTGATTCACCAATTGAGCAATAGAATGGTTAGCATTACCGTCCCTCCAGGAAGCCTGCTCGGCGGTAAGTCCCTGGACTGCGTTTGCCGCGGGCACGAACCATTCCTGTTTATTATGTGTGGTTTTGAGTTGATCGAGTAAAATGGATTTGAGCGCGGGCGGCGTTTGTGCCTGGGCGATACTATTTAAAAAGCCGAAGAGAAGAAGAAGGACATATTTCATAAGTAGTTGTTTAGATCAGAAAGTTATGCAATTCCTGAATGATATATAATGAATGTTTCACATTTCGGCTCACAAAAAAAGAGCCACTTAAGAGTGACTCTTTGCGCTTAACGATCATATCTACTGCAACGTTCCTACGCAGCGTTTTTCCGATTCCTTCTTCTTCCACATGATAAACAAGCGAGAAGGATTTGGGTAGTTATGTATTTGCCTTTCATAACAATTATTTTAATTGGTGAATAATCTGTTTTTTGTTCCTTCAACAAATTCAATTGCAACTACAGATATGACGCTGATTTTTCATCCAGGTTACAGGCGAAATAGAATGTCAGCGGGTCGGTTTTTACAATAAAAAACCTCCCCTGTTCCAGGGGAGGTAAATTAAAAACCAACACGCGCTATCAATAGGGCAAAATCTTCGTATACACCAAGCCTCCCGGAGTTGTCACAACAACTTTAAAATAATACGTGCCGGTTCCAGGGCAGGAAGTAGGATCACCATTTGCATCGAGTCCATAAGTGATTACGGAGGTAAAATTATCTGATCTCACTATTGTATTCTGGCCACTCGTCAACCTGAAATCACAATCCTGGCGTATCACTTTTGGTGCAGAGATCAATGATTCAAATTGTACTCCAGAGCGATTGGTTCCCCACTCTGCAACGTTGGAATTACCCAAACTATCGGTATGTGTTCCCGTTGTAGTGATTACAATACCATTATCATAAGTAAAGACACGCTGCTTTGATACACTCCAACTTCTTTGCTTACCGCTATCAAAGGTGATGGACAAGCTGCCATTAATTGTATGCGTAATGGTACCCAGTGAAGAAAGATGTGTTAATAAACCGCCTGTGACATTCGTAATGGTTTTTGTTCCGTTCAGGGTTATGCTCTTGTTATCCCTGATCCGCGTGATCTTCAGATTTTGAATGCTGATGGTAACAGTTGCACCGGCATCACTCCAATGTTCACCGGCGGGCATGGAGATTACTATAACGCCCACGCGTGTACGGTTGCCCCGGCAATTCGTACCATCATAGGTGATAGTTATGGTCTTTGGATTTGAGGTATCATTTACTACAACAGTCGCATCACAAATTAATCCGTGGATCGGGCCAGTCAGACCATTTACTTCAGTGCCCATGACTGTAGTTGTCCCGGTTTCGACGGTTGCGCCTCCTGTGCCTGCGGTCGAGACCTGGTTATAAAGAGCTGTATTTACATCGTTAGTAATAGCTTCGTCTTCACTGCTGATTTGGGCCTGATCGTCGGCTTGCACTTGCATGTCATCGGATGAAGTAGTTCCATTTCCAGCATTATTCATGCTGCTTTTATTGCACGCAAAAACCATTGCAACGCATGCCGTAAGCAATCCCGTCCGAAAAAGGTTGATTGTTTTCATAATTAATTTTTTTTTGCTCCAGCTAAGAATGATTTGGAGGAAAATGGTTTAATCCATCCAATGGCATTTTTTTTTATAAACCATAACAATTGGGGCTTTTATCTTCTACCATATTGGGTTTCATGGATGTTCCTGTGCTGTATTAACCTCCCGTTAACGGAGTTGTATAGGGCTTTTTGCCATTGATAAAGTTTCACACTGCTTTAAATTCGGTGTCGGTCACGAATACACGACGTTGGGTCCTTCGAGTGCTCTCTTCCTCTCACCTAAGCCTCCAGGCGGATGAAACTTTTTTCATTCCACGTAACAAATTGAAAATTTTAGCGTTGTTAGGCTTGGGTACAGTGTTTTCATTACAAAATCCAAAATGAAAAACCAGGTGATGCGGTATGCGCTGCTTATAATAGTATTGTTTGCAGTTTCCCAACTCGATG
>PSRA01000244.1 GCA_003175695.1 Bacteroidota bacterium
TGGTACACTACCTGCAGAAATACAAACAGAGCAGTCGGCGGTCCATGTTCTCATCACCACCAATGACCTGACGATAAATCCGCTACATCCCAGTGATGATTTTTATTTTGATCAGCCAGATATATTCAGGTCAAAATTAATTTCAGAGAAAAAAGGTTTTGAAATTACCAATGCCGCCTATAATGGCGTCAGCCAGTTTTCAATTTCCGGTCTGCTTACAGATTTTGCCGCAGCCACTTCGATTGCTTATGAAAGCGCTCCTGACGGAACGTTGCAAAAAAGAATGATCAGCGATGCGAGGACGATCTACCTCGCCGATGACCTGGTCACTCCCATGCCGTTAGGAGAAATGGATAGCCTGGCATTCACTTATCAGCATTACAGGCTTGCATTTACTCCCACCCTTCTCAACAGTCTTTATAGTACTCGTGTCACCAACTCTATTTTACAAGACGGCGGGTATGAACAAGTCGACGGAATAAACTGGTGGACAGTTTCGGGTACTAATATCTATCTGGGAACAGCAGAGACGCCACCACAGGCAGCGATGAGATTTTATTTACCGGTCGAAGTCAAGGACGCTCTAGGCAGCGAAACAAAACTGTTTTACGACGCATATAACATCCTGCTGACTAAAACAACAGATGCCCTGCAGAATACAAATTATGCGAAGGCGGTTGATTATCGCATACTGCAGCCCGTTACCATGGTGGATCTGAACAACAACTATAGTGAAATCCTCGCAGATGAACTAGGAATGGTGATCGTAAGTTCCATTTATGGAGATGAAAGTGATGGCGTCCATGGCGATCAGCCGCTCTCTGCTTATACCATTACTTCCCCTGCAAATCTGGCGGACGTAATTAATAATTCGGGTAATTTCCTGCAGCAGGCTACATCTTTTTTTTACTATGATCTTTTCGTATGGAAAAATTCAGGGGAGCCTGTTTGTTTTGCAACACTGTCAAGACAGACACACGAGAGTGAGCTGATTGGTGGCGCCAAGACGAGAATTTTTATTAGTGTGGGGCATAGTAGTGGTCTGGGAAAAATCCTGCAAAGCAAAATCCTGACTGAGCCGGGTGATGCATTAAAATGGACAGGAGGCACTCTGCAGGATTTTCCAAATACCGATCCCAGGTGGATAGGAAGTGGCCGTACGATTCTGAACAACAAAGGAAATCCGGTAAAACAATATGAGCCATTTTTCAGTACGACTTACGAATACGAAACTGAAGATGCCCTCGTAGAGATCGGCTTTTCACCCATTTTATTTTATGATCCGGTGGGAAGGCTGATCAAAACAAAATATCCTGATGGCACATTTTCATTCGTAGAGTTTGATGCCTGGAAACAGCTTAGCTATGATCAGAATGACACCGTTAAGGATAGTGACTGGTATGATAAAAGAATTATTCATCCAGATCCTGCTGTAGCAACGCCGGAAGAGATTGATGCGGCGAATAAGGCGGCGGTTCATTATGATACTCCTTCGCAGTCGCATCTCGATTCCCTGGGAAGGACGATTTATGCAATCGCAGACAACGGCGCTTTTGGCAAGTACGCAACAAAAACAATATTAGATATTGAAAACAACCAGAAACAAATCATTGATGCAAGGGCAAATACGGTGATGCAAAGTGATTATGATATGGTTTCAAGGGCGGCGCACCAGCTCAGTATGGATAGTGGTGAGCGCTGGAATTTGAGTGATACGATGAATCAGCAGATGTACAGATGGGATAGCCGCGATCAGCGATTCCGGGAGGAATATGATGAGCTGCATCGCCCACTTAACCACTGGCTGACACAAAAAGTCTCGACGTTGTCGTCTGCGCAGCTGAATCAGCCGGTAGTAAAAAATACAGCACAAAATCCGAGTGAAATATTGACTGGTCTGATCATCTACGGTGAGAATCAGGTCCTGAATGGTAAGACAGACACGCAACTCAATCTTCGCGGAAAATCCTTTCAGACTTATGATCAGTCCTGCAAAATCCAGACATCAGAATACGATTTTAAGGGAAATGTAAAAGAGAGTAACAAACATCTCGCCCTTGAATATAAAAATCTCTCCGACTGGAATATTCCCAACAAAACCACGCTGCTCGATCCTGCGGAAATTTATTCCGGCTCCTCGCGATTTGACGCGACCAGCAAGCCTGTTATGATGAAACTGCCTGACGGATCGCAGATATTTCCGTCCTATAATCTCTCCAACTGGTTATTGCAACTAAATGTGTTTGTTAAAAGCAAAAACAAAACCATAGCCTTTGTTCAGCAAATATCATACAATGCCAAAGGGCAAAGAGAGAGTATTATCTATGGCAATAATACATCTACCGGCTATGCATACCATAAGGAGACATACCGGTTGATCAGGATTTTAACTACCAGGAACAAAGGAACGGATATCATGCAGGATCTCAATTATACTTCGGATCCCGTTGGTAATATCACGCAGATTGAAGATAAGGCGCAGCAAAAGATTTTTTTTAATAACACGGGTGTTGATCCGGGAACGCTGTATGAGTATGATCCTGTCTATCGTATAATTAGTGCAGAAGGAAGAGAGCATGCAGGTCAAAATGCTCCCGGTGATCAGTTTGATCTGGATAAGTCAACTGATGGAGCCGGCAACAGGCTGGTATTTCCGGGGGATATGAATGCCATGCAGCGATATCAGGAGCAGTACTTGTATGATGATGCTGGCAACATGATGCAAATGGTGCACAATGCAGGAAACGGAGTGTTTGTCAATAAATGGACAAAGAATTTCACGTACCGTGCAATGAACAATCAGATGGTCAATTCAAAGGTCGGCGCTTTGTCGATCAACTATACTTATGATCCCCATGGTAATTTGTATAATCTGCAGAGTGGAAGTTTTCCATTAACCTGGAATTATGCAGATCAGCTGCAGCAGGTTGATCTTGGCGGAGGAGGAATAGCATACTATGTATATGACGGAAGCGGACAGAGGGTCCGAAAAGTGATCGAAAACAAAGGCCTGGTGAAAGAACGAATTTACCTGGGCAATTATGAAATATACCGTGAAAAATCTGGAACAAATATTAAGGTGGAGCGTGAGACACTTCAGATCATGGATGATAAAAGAAGGATTGCACTTGTTGAAACTGTCTCACAGGGCCAGGATAAGGGCCTTCCTTTTTTGATAAGATATCAATATGCTAACCAGCTTCGCAGCGCCTGTCTTGAGCTTACAGGAACGCTAAATTCTGCAGATATAACTTTTATTCCAGCTATTATCAGTTATGAAGAGTTTTATCCTTTTGGAGACACTGCTTATCAGGCGATGGATAACCAGACAGAAACTGCTAAGCGTTACCGTTATACCGGCATGGAACGGGACGAAGAAAGTGGCATGTATTATCAGGGTGCCCGTTATTTTATCCCCTGGCTTGCCCGCTGGTCGAGTTGTGATCCTGCAGGCATAGGAGCTGACGGACCTAACGTTTATCAGTATGTTAGGAATAACCCTATTCGTATGACCGACCCGATGGGACTGGGAGGGGATGACGATGAAGATACAGACGATAAGACAAACCCTCCTGTGGGTGGCAGAGACCGCTATGGAACTCCAGTGAATTTGAAACCACCGGATTTATTTCCATACAGTCCTCCAAACTTTCTCGGCTCTTCTGATTCAACCAATCTGGGCATTATTGATAAAACCAGAGACCCTGATACATTAAAGGAACGAGGAGGCATGGATGTCGAAGCTAATTTATATGGTAGCCAGTTTCAACTTACCGGACTCAGCAAAACGACTCACTACGGATTCGGTCTTCAGAATGCGCAACTCCAACTCCGCCAGGGACTCTTAGATGTTCCCGGGCTCGATTTTGGCCTGACTGTCGGGGGTAACTATTCATCGCAGGACACCGATACCGGCACTTCAAAAACAGGAAGCTTTTACGGAGCCGGCCAAGTCCATTACGCTCATAAGTTCGACACCTTCGGCATCGGCGGATATGCCTCCGGGGGAGGATCTTACCAACGGACTGATCAACAGCCCGAGCTGAAAGGCGGAACTTTTTCATTTACGGGAGTACTGGCATATCTCAAAGATGCTCCCGAAGAACCGAAATTTCTTCGCCTCAAAGATCTTAGCAAGCCTCCTGAAAGCCCATACAAACTGCGTTTAGCTGAATTTGACGTAAACCCAAGTATTACGTATGCGGAAAAGGGGCAACTGGCTCAGGGACCGCCGTTAAAAAATCTCTTCACCACAGGTCTACATGTCGGCGGCAACGTCGCAATCGGAAAATATTGGAGCGTGGTTCTCGAAGGCGCAGCCTTATATGGACACGGCTATCCGCTACCTGGCCAAAACCAAGAAGTGAATGCATTTCTTTGGAAGGCAGGAATTGCAGTCACTAAAAGCTGGGTCGACAGCAATGGATACGGGCAACAATCAAATTCATTGTCTATCGGAGCTTGGTATTCTGAAGAGCGTGATTTTGTCGGCGGTCCAGATGCGGCGGGATCACCTTCGGGGACCGGACTTACAAGAATGATCACATTTGGACTTTCCTCAGGGTATCGAAGATGAGCATTTGAAAATTAATAAGCATATTATATGGAAACGATTCTATTGGAAACGATTTCTTTTCCCCTTCAACTTAATGACAGCGGTATTGCCGTAGCAAACCTGCACCAGGCCATTCTCGGACTCGCTGAAAAAGTAGGCAGTGGGTCATTCCGGGAATTTTTTGACAACAAAATCCTGCAGGAAGCTTTCACCTCGGAAATCAGGGACCGGCAGTTCGGACCTGCTACAGAAGCTATCGTCAGTTCTTTTCAAAAGTCATATATGATGCAGGATGCAAGTGGTATTGTAGATGAACCCACTGCCGATGCAATCAATCTGCTTCTCCGCCAAACAGGCATGGTCACTGTGGCCCAACAAGCGCCCGTCAAATATCGGGTACACGGCACCGTGAGAGACCAATGGCAGCAGCCCCTGAGAAAAAATCTTGTAGCTGCTTTTGACAAGGATATAAGGAGTGAGCAGACTTTGGGCGAGATCTTCACTGATGACAATGGATATTATGAGATCGATTATAACCTGCAAAAGTTCGCTGAAACTGATAAGCTTGCTGCTGATGTTTTTCTCAGACTATATGACAGCGCAAAAAAATTATTGAAGCAGACAGATATTGTCTATAACGCACCTTCCGATCTGACGCTCGATGTAACATTAAGTACCCAGCCATTCCGTGGTATCTCTGAGTTTGAAGAGATGTTGGCAGCCATCACGCCATATACAGGTAAGCTTCCACTGACGACGCTGACAGAAAATGCCGACACGCAGGATATTACATTTCTGACAAACAAAACAAGATTGCAGCAGGAAAAGGTCCGGTTTTTTGCCATGGCTTATAATTTTGAAGCGCAGACAAAAGTCAGCGCTATTGTGTTTTATGGTCTGCTCAGGGAAGGAGTGCCTGCAGACCGCATGCAAAACCTTCTGCAAAATATTTCCGCACCGACCTATCAGCAGCTGGCAGCGCAAAAGCTGGATGGCATCATGCATGAGAAAATCGACACGCTGATGCAGGCCCTGCAGCATGCGATCAATGATAATATTGTTCCTTTTAGTCTTACGGCGACTCTGGAAAGAATCAGGGAGGAGTTATTGAGTGCCATCAAAGACTATTCTGCAAATCATCCGGGAACCGGAGATCATTCGTCCATCTTTCAAACCGTGCAGATTGCCGGTCTCACAGAAGAACAGACCAAACAGGCAATCGGGTTGCTCACCCAGCATAAGGGAGATATTGATTCTTTTTTTACAAGCCTGGGTTCAATCGATGAATTTAAAGGGACAACAGAAAAACTCGGTGTCGCCTTTCAGTTAAATAGCGTTAACGGTGACCATCTTGCGCTGACAGATGTGCTGGTGAACAAGGCCGGAATCAATACTGATGATGCACTCAAATCCCTGGCGGGCAAAACAGCTGCAGACTGGGAAAAAATACTCACCGCAGAAAAACTGGATGTCCCCGCCGGTACCATGGGTAAGACGCCTCAGGATAAACTAAAAACTTATGCGGCTACTCTGGAAGACCGGTTCACAAAAAAATTTCCGACGGCGGCTTTTGCTGCGCGTCTGCAGAGTGATTCAGGATCAAAGATCCCTGGCAGCCAGGAGCTGGGTAATTTCTTAGCGGCTCATCCTGA
Source organism: Bacteroidota bacterium (assembly GCA_003175695.1). Lineage (GTDB taxonomy): Bacteria > Bacteroidota > Bacteroidia > Chitinophagales > Chitinophagaceae > Puia. Next base: position 6,208 of record PSRA01000244.1, read on the forward strand.
ATTTGACCTCATCAAATACCGTGTCGGCACATTCATGACAGACCAGGCTAAGGGCATTAGTGAAAAATCCAAATCTACATTAACAGGTCAGTTTCGTCGCGTGCAGCGTGTGTTCAAGCTTGCACCGGACTATAATGCCACCCACGCAATAATGAGCAAAGGGATCCATTCCGCGCAACAGATCTATGCGATGGGCCCCGACAGGTTTGCAGAGGAATTTTCACCAGTACTCGGCGATAAAGCAGCTAAACAAATTTTTGCGAAGGCAGCCAATACACATGCATCAGCGCTGGCCGTCGCAGGAAATATTCATTCTCTGGCCACTGCTTCAAAAATCAATATGATGCCTGATTATGAAAAGGCAATGGGCATGACATCTGCAGCAAAAGAGATCCCGAATCTCGACGCGCTTTTTGAGCATGCTGATTTTTGTGAATGTGACGAATGCAGTTCTGTGTACGGTGCGGCCTCTTATCTCACAGATGGCCTGCATTTTCTGAGTCAGAGGATGGGTGATACAACAGGCACAGTCAGGGATAAGCTACTTGCAAGAAGACCGGATATCGGAGATATCGATCTGAACTGCGATAATACAAATACAGAACTACCTTATATCGATATTGTCAACGAGATCCTGGAAGAAACCATCGCACCCACGGTCTTCTCCATCCCAATAACTTTCACTGCCAATCTTCCTGTCTTTGCGGCACTGACTCCGACTGAGCCTCTGCCCGACAGGCAATATGCTATCCAGCCTCCGCTGCTGGCGCAGCTCATTACGCATACCGCGGACCTGCCTCAGATCGACATTCTCCTGACGGCAAATGCGCAGGTATCGGATGGATTTCAGGCTACCGGTTCCACCTCCACGCAGTGGATCATCCGCGATAAGAACCTGGTATTAAAGCTCACTGAAAATGCAGGCGATATCAGTGTGCAGCTGCTTCACCAGACACTGCTTTCCACAGATGAGCTGAGTGCCAACCCTGAGTACACGAATGTAAATGTGTATGATAATTTTCTCAAGACTGCAAAGCTGCCATTTGGTCTTCCTTTCGATCTGTTCAGTACCGAAGGAAATATCTATCTCACCAAACTTGGCATCAGCAAAAATGACCTGATCAGGATTTTTGCAAAAGAGCATTTGCCTGCTGCCACACCTCCTACTGCAGAACTGGACGAAGCCTATGCTTTTTTGGGTGCGAGTTTTGAAGAGCGGGATCTCATCTTTAAACCCGATCCTGCTAACCAGGTAAATTATTGGGGAACCCTCGCCGGCTCCCCGAAAGTCGAAGTAGATCTTTTCCTGCAGTACACCGGTCTGCAATATGCGGATCTCCAAGCCCTGCTGACGCTGCAGTTCATCAACCCTGCCGGTGACTCTAAAATCGATCACGATGACCTGAGTTGTGACCTCAACAAACAGCATATTACCAATGTGACGTCACAGAAATTTGATCATCTGCACCGCTTTATCCGTCTCTGGAAAAAAACTACACTCACCATGGAGGAGCTTGATGCCTGCATTCAGTGTCCGGCTCTTCATACCGATGGTATCAATCCCCCCGTCATTGAGATCGATCCTTTATTTGCCTGGCAGTTCCATCATTTTCTGGAACTGACTGACTGGACCATTTTCCCGCTGCTTGCTTTTTATGAAGACATTCAGACGACCGGAGACGATTCATTATACAATAGTTTGTTTCAGAATAAGCAAATCACCAATCCGGTAAATACAGATTTTGCGTTGGCCAATGTAAACTTGGGGAAGCCTCTGACCGACATCCATAAAGCGGTTATTGAGTCTGCGATCATGATCATGCCGACTGACTTGAATACCCTTCTCTCCGACAATGCAATCACCACGCTCTCGTTGTCCAATCTGTCATTTATTTACAAAATTAACCTGCTCATGCAGGCTGAATCTCTCTCTGCTGATGATTTTCGCATAGCCAGGCAGGTTATACCGGTTGATCCATTCAAATCACCGGTTACTACAACGGACTTCCTTTCGAAACTGAATGAACTGAACCAGTCAGGGCTCAGCGTCTGGGATGTAAATTATATTTTGCGCCAGCAGAATGATCTGAATCAGACCCTTGTCCCTGCTGATGCAACCGTTATTGCCAATCTCGGTGCGCTGCAGGATACCCTCCTGCAAATCCAGGCAGCTACGACCGTTCAACCCGATCCACATGGTGACCTGCTTTCCAAATGGATCACTGATCCTCTTCTTCGCTGGGATCCTGTCGTGAGCGCCAGGCTGATAAGTATCCTGAGGACCGCTAACGATGATGATTATACGAATACCATCATTCCATCTGCTTATACTTTTTTAAAAAATCTGCGGGTCGTTTACGATCAGGCTTCACAGTCGACAACCCTTTCTGCACTCAATCCGATAGATAACCTCTCCCAGCTGAGTACGCATATCAGTTACAATGCAGGAACAAAAATGCTGAGTTTCACTGGCGCCATGACTACGAATGAACAGGCGGCCCTGCTGGGCGCTTTTGCTGATGCCGATTATCAGGCAGCAGTGAACCAGCTCTACCAAGCTTCACAGGGAAATCCCAATTCATCAACTGCCCTCGATGCACTGCCACTCCTCACTTCATACGTTCCCTGCTCGGGTCAGCTCACTTATAACGGTGACACAAAAATGCTGAGATTCGCAGGTTATCTTGATGCAACTACACGTGATGCGCTCAAGAATTTTTACATAAATCCGAATATTGTCAGGGATGCACTGGACGCCATCTTTGCAGCGCAGCAGACGGATAATAGTCCTGCCAATATTTTCTTTGCCACCAATCTGGATGTGGACACCAACCTTAAATCGCTGGACTATGCACATATAGCAGAGCGCTTTGACTTCTTCCTTCAAAAGATCTCACCAAAATACAGGACCATGCAGCAGCAGGCAGCGATCCAGAACAGGATCAGCACTTGGTTTACCGTTGACAAGACGATTTCAGCGCAGCTTCTTCTCTCGGTACCTGCTATTTACACTGACTGGACGAACGCCGGTTTTATCGGGAAAATAAATGTCCTGAACAAGGTGAACTATCCTGCGCAATACAATCAATACTTATGGATCGCCAAAGCCGCTTTTATTGTAACCAAATTAAAGATCGACGCCGTTGCGCTTTCGTGGATCCTAGTCCACGCAGCAGATGTAACGATCACTGATCTGACTACCCTGCCGCTGGCGCCAGTCAATACACCTGTTACTGTAAATGATTTTACAGCACTGGAAAATCTCGTCAGCCTGTTTAACCTTCATCACAGCTATGCACAAACGCAACCACCTGCTACTATTACTATTTTCAATTTCCTGCAGGATGTCATCGATGGAATTAAGACCCTCGCAGTAATCGAATCAGAACTATGCAGTTTATATGGTTGGGATCCTGTCCAATTAAAAGCCCTGATCGATGCGCCGGATTTCTTAAACTTGACACTTACTCCCCCTGCCAACTCTGATTTGCGGAACATGCGTATCCTGATTCGCATCTACAAATGTTTTTCAGTGATGGCTTTGCTCGGTGTGCGGGCACAGGATTGTGTCAACTGGAGTCAGGCTTCTCTCAGTTTTGATGATTCAAATAAAATCAAGCAGACCCTCAAATCAAAATATAGTGATGCGGACTGGCTCAGTGTGACCCAGCCTTTGCAAAATAAACTCAGAGAGCAAAAGCGCGACGCGCTGGTCACTTACCTGCTTCAAAATCCGGGCACGCATACTTGGGTTGATGCTGATGATCTTTACAGTTATTTTCTGATCGATGTGGAGATGAGTGCCTGTCAGCCGACCTCACGCATCGTGCAGGCAACAAATTCCATGCAGCAGTTTGTGCAACGTTGTTTCATGAACATGGAAGATGATGTAACAGTCAATGCACAAAATCCGGATCAAAATAGTTACGACAGTAAATGGAACCAGTGGGCCTGGATGAAACAATACAGACTTTGGGAGGCGAACAGAAAAGTCTTCCTCTATCCTGAAAACTGGATCGAGCCCGATCTGCTGCCGAAGCCTTCCTCCTTTTTCACAGATCTTCAAAATCAGCTTCTGCAAAATGAAGTCACGCAGCCCAATGTGGAGAAGGCATTCATGACCTATCTTGAAAAACTGGACGGGGTGGCAAGACTGGAGATGAAAGGGATGTGGTATGAAGACGATAACCAGACCCTGCACGTAGTCGGCAGGACGTATGGAGGTGATCCCAAGCTCTACTATTACCGTCAATATATACAGAACAGGAGATGGACTCCGTGGGTAAAAATTGACCTGGACATCAACAGCGATCATATCATTCCTGTGGTATTCAATCAGCGTCTCTATTTATTCTGGGCCGTCTTCACAGAAAAAGCGGATGATGGACCGGACAAAATGACCGCACCCACTCCCGGTCAGGACTATCCGCTTACGAAGCCGACTAAATACTGGCAGATTCAGCTGGCATTCAGTGAATATCGCAATGGCAAATGGACCCCTAAGAAAGTATCGAACAATGATTCAACTGGAATTATCCAGGTTTATGAGTCCTATGATCCTTCTTCCCTATCTTACTCACCGGACAAATCTCAATTCATCTTCACGCCCGTTGATCTGCCGCAACCAGACTTCAGTAATCTCCAGGCCTATCTGGCAAAAAAAGATATTGCCGGCTGGTGGGAAGCATTCATCGGTGATGTGGAAGATTCACTAAAACAGAATGGGACACTGAATATAAATTGTTATGTGAACTCGGATGGATATTTCTATTACCAGGGGACATTTGATTTGGACCCCTGCAGAGGTTATCCCGTGACGAGTCGCAACCCAGTCAATGTTCACATCAAACGGTTTGCGCGAAGCGATTTCAATAATATGCTGGACAGTGAAGATCCGAACAACACAACGGATAATATGCTTGACTATCCTTCGCAGCCTTCTATTCTGAATCAGACTCCCGGCATTTTCAGAAATCTGGTTTCGATACAGCCAGGTTTTCTCGACCGCCTGATCTTTCTGATGTTGGAGATATTTTATGGTGGGCAGGCAAAGCAGTATTCACGTGAGAGAAGTACATGGATTACGCTCGGCACATTCATGCCTTTCTTTTACCAGGACGCTACTTATAATTACCTGCAAAAAACGGGACGGACATACTATGTAGCTCCGGAGTTGACCGATGATGACACATTCGAACTTTTTTATTCAGACCTGGAAGCATGGTTCCTTCAGCTTCTTGAACTGCTCCAGGCAATCATTGCAGGTGATGCGCAAAAGATAGCGGAGATACGGGCTGCCATGCCAAAGATTCCGCAGGGAAAAAGCATTTCTTTTCTTTATCATTTCTACAATGCTTATCATCCGATGGTCTGCTATTTTATGAGGCAGTTGTTTGAAAAAGGAATTGATGGACTGATGATGAGACAGACCCAGTTGAAGGGAGATGTGGCCTATGACAGCAACCCTGCAAAATTTAATTTCAACAGCGTATATGTTCCGCAGACAGACGTATATACGGGGCAGCCGGTGACTTATCCTAACGGAGTCGTAGATACGACACCCGGATATCCAAGGGAAGATGTCGATTTCAATATCCAGTCGGGATATTCACTGTATAACTGGGAACTCTTCTATCACGCTCCGCTGCTCATAGGCGAGCGCCTCAGTGAGAACCAGCAGTTCGATGATGCAGATAAATGGTTCAGGTATATTTTTGACCCGACGGATTCCTCTGCTTATCCTTCTCCTGATAAGTTCTGGGTGACAAAACCTTTTTTCCTGAACGTCGTCGACGCATCGGGCAAAACAAAATATGACCTCGAGCGAATTGAAAACATCATGTTCGGGATTGCAGATCCTTCGACGGCCCATCCAAATGATCTCGACAAGAGTGTCGAAGACTGGAGAGAAAATCCTTTTCAGCCACACTACATTGCCCAGTACAGGACGGTCGCATACCAGAAGACAGCGATCAGAAAATACCTCGATCATCTGATACGCTGGGGTGATTATTTGTTTACGCAGCACACAATGGAGTCGGTGACTCAGGCCACACAAATCTACGTGCTCGCCGATCAGATACTCGGCAAAGAACCTGAAATCATTCCTCCTGCTTATGAAGTTCCCGTGAACAACTATTATCAACTTGAAAAGAAGCTTGACACTTTTTCCAATGTACTGGTGGAAATAGAAAATCTGTTGCCGCTTCATACTTACCAGGGGTTTGATTATTCGGATCCCTCAGCGCCAGGTCTTCCGTCGATCAATGCTTTATATTTCTGTATTCCTTTCAATGATAATATTCTTCAGTACTGGAAGACCATCTCACAAAGACTGTTTAATATCCGCCATTGTCTTGATATTAATGGTGTCTACTCTCCACTGCAGCTTTTTGCGCCACCGATTGATCCGGGCTTATTGGTACGTGCGACCGCAGCGGGACTTGATCTCAGTAGTATTCTGAATGATCTGAATGCACCGGTACCGTCGTACAGGTTTTCAATCATGATACAAAAGGCAAACGAGTTATGCGGCCAGTTGCAGTCCCTTGGCGGTGCTCTTCTCTCTGCCCTGGAAAAGAAAGATGCTGAACACCTGGCGCTTTTACGCTCAGGTCAGGAAATTAATCTGCTTACTGCCGTGCTGCAGATGAAACAACAGCAGATTACAGAAGCACAAAACGGGATCGACAATCTGACAAAGCAGAAGGAACTCACGACGATTAAAAGGGATTATTATCAAAACCTCATCAGTGGCGGATGGAACACGGAAGAAATTATCAGTGCAGCGCTTACTACGACTGCGATACCTATTGAGATAGCAGCCACTATTATTGAGACACTTGCCGGCATTGCGCATGAGGTCCCTGATTTCAGTGCAGGTGGAAGCGGATTTGGTGGCACGCCTCATGTGGTGGTAAAATATGGCGGGGAAAATATCGGCGAATCGTTGCGTGCAGCAGGTACTGCTTTGCGCGGGACTGCGGGTGCGCTCCATTCCACGGCAGGACTCATCTCGACTATCGGAGGATATCAGCGCCGTGCCGATGAATGGCAGAACCAGCTCAATATGGCCAACAAAGAACTCGAGCAGCTGGATGTTCAGATTCTGGGAGCACAGATCCGGCTGGATATTGCCAACAAGGACCGGGATAACCAGCAGCTGCAGATTGACAATGCCAAAGAATCGGATGATTTCATGCACTCGAAGTTTACTAACGAGGACCTGTATGCGTGGATGATAGGTAAAGTCTCGGCGACGTTTTACCAGAGTTACCAACTTGCTTACGCGACAGCGAAAAAAGCAGAGCGTTGCTTTGGTTATGAATTGGGACTCAGCAACACGTCCTATATCCAGTTTGGTTATTGGGATAGTATGAAACAGGGACTGCAGAGTGGAGAATCGATGCAGTTTAACCTTCGTCAGCTGGAGATGGCATATTACGATACAAACAAAAGGGAATATGAACTAACCAAGAATATTTCTCTCGCACAGCTTGATCCTGCAGCACTCATGCAACTGAAACAAACAGGGCAATGCTTTATCAGTCTTCCGGAAGAAGTCTTCGATATGGATTATCCCGGACATTATTTCAGAAGAATGAAATCGGCCAGTTTCGGGATATACTGTGTGGCTGGACCAAATCCTACGGTGGGCTGTACGGTGACGCTGCTGAAAAATTCTGTGAGGATCGACGGAACGAGTGTAGCGGATGCAAAAAAATATCCACGCAAATCCGTAAACGGAGTCGCTGCTGATGATCCCCGTTTTGTTGATGGAAACGGAATTTCACAATCCATTGTGCTCAGCCAGGCGCAGAATGACAGTGGTCTGTTTGAACTCAATTACAGGGATGAGCGCTACCTCCCATTTGAATATCTTGGCGCTATCAGTCAGTGGCATCTGCAGTTCCCCTTTGCCAATACGAAGGACAAATCAGGAACAAAAACCAATCCGCTGGTGCAGCCGATAGATTACAATACGGTCACGGATGTCATTATGCAGCTGAAGTATACAGCAAGAGAAGGAGGAGATTCACTAAAATCAAACGCATCGGATAACCTCATCAATAATGTCAATGCCATGCAGGTCTCGATGAAGGACAAGGGAGTGATGAAGCTCTTCAGTCTAAGGCATGAGTTCCCGACGGAATGGTATAATTTCCTGAATCAGCCTGATCCCATGACCGGTGATCAGACATGTAGCATTACCATAGATGCCAACCGTCTTCCTTATTTCCTGACGCTGGGCAATTCGCAAATAAAAAATATGATTCTGCTGGCAGATACGACTATCGCGATGAATCAGCCATTCCCATTGCCTGCCCTAACGGTCACCTGTATGGGAACTCCACCACTGGTCAATCCGCCAAAGCTAAATTTTGCCTTTGCCGCCAACCCGGCCTATGGTCCTTTGCAGTTCAGTAATCCCAATGCGCAGAATTGGGGGAATAACACGCTTGGCGTATGGAAGATTGTGAAGCCAGGACATGTTCCGCTCACTTCTGCTGAGATAAAAGATATGTATGTGTTGGTACAACTGAATGTGGGATGAAATGTAAAATCAAAAAATTAAAATGACTTAAAATAAGACAGGAGTGGAGTGTTGAAATTTATTATGATTTCCAATTGAACAATTCATATAAATACCCTAACCACTTGAGATTGCAAAGCTACCAGCGGTCACCGGCGATCTTTGCAAATACTCTGGTAAATCCTCATTCTATTAATTTTAAAATTATTTGCTCAAAATGAAAAATTCAGGTCCACATTTTTGGCCTTTTCAACCAAAAGTCAGTATCATTTTTACAATTATTCTCTTAATTGTATTATTAATAATAAACGGCATTTTAAAAACGACTGTTGGCTGGCCTCCTGACTCTTCTACAAATACTGTACTGATTGGTATTTTATTAATCAGCTTATTACCTGTTGTGCTGGCTATACTGGATGTGGTTATTGATAAAGGAGCAACGATAGGCTATGGCGAATTTAAAATCGATTTTTCCAAAGTAGAGCGTAAAGGCATTTCGGATATCATCGTTCCCGCAAATATAGGTGTCCGTGGTCAAGTAGTCACTGACAGTGGTACATTAAATATTCTAGATGCTCTGCGTGAATCTTCGACCAGTTCAATAGTTATTGTTGACCTCGAGGATGGTCAGGCATGGTGGGAAACCAGATTGCTTGTGCTTGTTTCAGGTGCTGTAAGATTGGGGCGTCCCGATAACTTTATATTTGTCGCCACCAAATCCGGCAAACCCATTTCGTTTATAGGTTGGGCAAAGGCCCGCAATCTTCTAGCCTGCCTGTTGAAAATAAATTCAAAATATGCGCGTTGTTACGCCGTCGCTAAAGCAATCGCTTCACAATGGCAGTTGGTTCCTCCAGTATATCCACCTGCAGCCACTCCTTTGATTGCACAAATTCCCAATCCCCTCATATGGATGCAGGGAGAAGTGTCATCCAAACAATGGATGGCATTTGACCCATCTAACGGACTGCCTAGTGAATTTTTTGAGGAACAAATATTGCAAAATGAATTGGGAAGGGAGATTGAAGTCATTGAAGGTGGAAAGGTAATATCCATATCAAGACTGAGTGACCTTTTTGAATCCGTATTGAAAAGGGATTATATTGACAAAGATTCAACGCCTAAGGAACAAATGGAAGGTTACTTTGAAGATGATGAGCCTTTTATTGCCATAACTGAAAATGGGCGATATATATCTCTTGTTTCAAGATTTGCAGTGTATAACGAAGTTTTTAAAAATATCACATCCAAAATGAATGACGAGTAACCAGTAACTCGAATTGATAAAACCAATGTCAAACAACTCAAACTAACAAATTATGGCCATCGGAGCCGAATATTTTAACCCTTACGATCAGATTGGCCTTTTACACAATGAGGGGATTAATTACGTAAATCAAAAATTAAATTCAGCAAATGTTGTCACGAGACAAAACATTCTTGAATTTGTTGCAGAGTTCATGTTTTATATTGACTGCTGTGATTTGCAATTGCCTGATTTTTCAAAAACGGGTTTTATACGGTCCAAAATAAGGTATACTCTCTTCCTGGAATTTTTAGTTAATCTACAAAATTACCTACAGGCAATGTCAGTAACAGATCTCGCAAAGCAGGCTGAAATTAAGAGCGAACTTTTGCCAATAGTAGATATGATTTTCCATAATGCTTCCAGCATTGAAGAGGATGCCACTAACTCAACTCCAGGTAGCATGGAACCTATTTTCCAAATGCTTGATTACCTGGAACAGAAGGCTTTTGAAAATACAGACCTTAATCAAAAAAGGTCAGTCGGTCTTTTGACAGCGATCTGTCGTTCAAGTATCGAATATGGTCAAAATGTTCTTAAAGATCCAAAATTAAGAACCATGCATGAAAATGTAAATTTGAAGGCTGTAGAAAACGTTAAGTTACCAGAAAATGAAAAAAAGAAATTCAGATGGTCTTTTAAAGCAGATGTTGAGGGAGGCTTGGGAGGTTTAATCACGGGAGGTGTCGGTGGTTTTTCTGACGGACAACTGAAATCAGCAGCAATAGGGGGAATTCTCGGTGCTGTAGGTGGCGCTATCAGTAATTCGTTCATTAGAAGCATCCCGGCTTTTTCCTCAAATGGATAGTTTTCAGTCAATATTCTCTTGTATTTTGAATTTTCAACATTGGGCGCTAAGAAATTTTGAATGTGATATGCTAAAATGAAAAAATCCGCTCTCGCGGATTCAATCATTAGAAAACATAGACGGTGTCAAAGTTGCCCGACGAGGATTCGA
>PSRA01000103.1 GCA_003175695.1 Bacteroidota bacterium
GGTCAGAATAGATATTCAACCCCGTTTTAAAATCCAATATCCTATGAAAAACCAAGATAAAGATACTAGTATTGGTTCAAATCTGCAATACCCGGAGGGCAAATTATTTGATCGGGAAATTGGTCAATTTTTGACGAGCTGTTCCGATGCGACCCGGTTACTTTCTTTGTCGGTGACTTTCAATATATAACTACCACGCTCAAGCGAAGCGATATTTACCACCTGTATCCCTGGCTGGAGTTGTTTGCCCATCCGAAGTGCACCCGCGGCGTCTAAAACCTCAATGTCTATATTGTGACTGGTTCGGATGATAAGCAATTTATCAACCGGGTTGGGGTAAAATTTGAAATCGACATCGGCAGAAAGGCTGACCTGGAGGGTTTTTGAATAACTGTACTTTCCACCCTTACTCGTGTACTTGATCCGGTAAAAATCGGTCCCGTTGTTGGCTGAATTGTCGGTCAAAGCGTAGGCACTGGCTGTATCCGTCACCTTAAGGGCACTGACGGTCTCATAATGATCCCCGTCCCTGCTCCTCTCCACTATAAAATAGTCGCCCTCTCCTGGATTGTTCAGGATCTGCCACTTCAATTCAACATTGTTTGCATTTTTTACAACGCAGGAGAAATCTTTGAAAAGCAAATTCTCATCCTTTGTCACTGCATTTGGTGGAACATCGCCAGGGCGTGATTGCGCGACAGCGGAAAAGCTGATTAGAACAGCGAAACAGGTAAGCCAACTAAGCCGGTTCATAGAAAAATGGGTAAGTATCTGAGAAAAAGATTTTTAACAAATTTTGTGCCGTTCTGAATAACGATGAAAAATCGCGTGAATTTTTTTAATCTTGTTATAGACTTCTTAAAAGACGAAAAGTTTATTCAAATGGTAAACCCAGACAAAAGTGATTCCATGGAGAATCTTAAAATGACTAGCGTAAAGCGTATCGCCCTCATTGCGCACGACAATAAAAAGACAGAATTGATCGAATGGGCGGTGTATAACAGGATAGCTCTGTCCAGGCACAAACTCTGTGCAACAGGTACCACTGGGAAACTCCTGGAAAAGGCACTCGGGCAATCAGTCACCAAATATCTAAGCGGGCCACTGGGGGGTGACCAGCAGATCGGTGCCCTTATTGCGGAGAGAAAAGTTGATATCCTGATTTTCTTCTGGGATCCGATGGAGGCCCAACCGCACGATCCGGATATCAAAGCCCTGCTTCGTTTGGGCGCAGTCTGGAACATTCCGATAGCATGCGACCGCGCTACCGCCGATTTTCTCCTTACTTCACCATTGATGTTCCAGGAGTATGAGATCGTTTTGCCAGATTATAGTAGGTACCTGAAAAGGGCTTTGAAATGAACATCGGGTTAAAAGCATGGAACCGATCGGATATTCCTGGTTCTTAAGGACAAATAACCGCAGGGTCTGGAATGCACTCAGAAACTATTTTCCACATCCATATACCCAAAAGATGCGATTAGGACGATCATCCCCCAACTAATTTTTCAATTCACTTCGATGGGGAATGTGTCGGAGGAATTGGTATTTCCTCTAATCCGATATCCATGTTAAAAATGCGGAGATTGGATATTGGCTGGGTGAGTCTTTTTGGGGAAGAGGCATCGCCACCGAAGCAGTGCGTTTGCTGACTCACTATGCCGTTGATCAATTCGACCTGCTTCGAATCTATGCTGAAATATTTTCCGACACCCCGGCTTCGATGAGAGTTTTGGCTAAGAATGGTTATCAAAGGCAGGCACATTTACCCAAAAGCATCTTCAAGCACAATGAAATGATCGATGGGGAACTTTGGGCAATTTACAGGCATGATATTTAATGATCCTGATTCGGTAATTTTATTCGTTTCATCTTTCTTACCCTGAGCGGTTCAATTCCATCATTTGAAAAAAGTCTTTCGATACTTGGTGCGCATCTTGGCAGGGTTCATCATTCTGTTCCTGCTCCTTTGCTTCGGTGGGTGGATGTATATTAAATACAACAAGGCTTCTATCCTGGAAAAAGTCAAAAAAGAAATAAACAGCCGAATCAGCGGTGAAATTTCAATTGGCAACATCGACGCAAGCTTTTTTCAGACCTTTCCCACCCTATCCATTGGAGTTTACAATATCACGTTGAAAGATAGTCTGTGGAAGGTTCATCACCATACGCTATTCCAAGGAGAAAAGGTATTTGCCGAATTAAATATTTTCAGAATGATTACCGGGCATTTGACAGTCCGGAAAATAATTATTGAAAACGCAAGTGCCTACCTTTTTACCGACACAACCGGCTACTCCAACGAAACGATTTTCAAAAAATCCACGCCACGTCCAAAAAGAAAGCTTTCTTTGGTCCCCGACATCGAGATCAAAAATTCAACGTTTATCGTGGAAAAGGCAAACCGCAATAAATATTTTTCGTTTTCCGTCGCACAGTTGGAGGCAAAATCTGATCAAACCGAATCGGGAAATGCCTTTCTTTTTGATGTTGATCTCTCCAGCACGGTCCATAGCCTCGCTTTCAATAGAAACAATGGCAGTTTTGTGGAAGAAAAACCAATTGGCGGTAAATGCAAACTTCAATTCAACCCTACTACAAAAATTCTCCAGTTTGACCAGATCACACTTAATGTCGATCATCATCCATTTCTTTTTTCAGGGAAATTTTTCTTGAGCGAGGTACCGGCTCCTTTTCTGCTGAATATTGAGACATCCGATATAGAATTTCGAAAAGCAAGCTCGTTCCTCACACAAAATATCAGAAAGAAGTTGGACAACTATAACATTTCAGGCATGATCAGTTCTGTACGGGCCAACCTGGATGGAACTGAACCTGAAAATCGCAACCCAATCATTCACCTAAAAGTAATAGTCAGGAAAAATGATATTTCAACGCCTGTCGCATCTTTTACTAATTGCGCGTTTGCCGCCAATTTCACAAACGAGTGGATCAAGGGCCAGGGGCATGCGGATGAAAATTCCATTTTTCGCTTCACTCAATTTTCAGGCGAATGGCAAAAAGTAGCTTTTCATTCCGATACCATCACCATCACCAATCTGCTTCAACCAAAGCTTAGCTGCGATTTGCATGCGAACTTCGACCTGACGGCCTTGAATAACGTGACAGAAGATAAAATTGTACAGTTTAGCAAAGGAAATGGAGCCATTAACGTTAATTTCAAAGGGCCGCTTCAAAGCAATGACAGCTCCCAGAGTTCTATTTCGGGAAATCTTTCTATGGACTCCGCCGCATTAATTTATCAGCCCAGAAATTTTGCGTTGACAAATTGTTCAGGAAGGATCCGCTTTGACAGCACAGACCTATACATCGATAACCTTACAGCTCATGCAGGTTCAAGTGATCTTACAATTAAAGGCGCTATCCGCAACCTGTTTACGTTGATCACAAAAAATGGAGAACGGCCAGACTTCAACTCTCAAATCAATTCGTCCAAACTAGATTTGAGTGATTTCATGCCCTTTTTGAAAAAGACTTCGGTTGTTACAACGAAGTCAAAAAGCAAAACAATTGCCGTGAAAACCATTACCCATGCGATGAAGGGACTGGCAGACTGTAACGTGCATGTTCAACTGAAAACAAAGCAATTGGTCTTCCGGAAATTCCAGGCTAATAATGTCGCGGCGTCGGTATCAATGAATAATAATTATATCAATTTGAAAAATGGATCGCTTGATCATGCAGGGGGAATTCTGTCAATCAACGGGGAAATGAAAAACCTAGGATCAAATGATAGCGTTTCCCTGCATTCAAAAATGACCAACATGGATATCAATAAAGTCATGATTGCATTTAACAATTTTGGACAAAGCGGTATTACCCATGATAATATAAAAGGAAAATTAACAGCCGATATTGTGATGAATGGAAGCATTACTGAGAAGGCGACTTTAAACCCAAGCAGCATCAATGGATCAATTGATTTTAATATCAGGAATGGCGAATTAATCCAATTTGAACCGGTACAAAAAATCTCCCAGGTAGCATTCAAAAGTCGCGACTTTTCAGATGTCCATTTTGCTGAACTGAAAGACAAATTCGACATAAGTGGGACCCAGGTCAAAGTTAATCGGATGGAAATTCATTCAAACGTGTTGACAATGTTTGTCGAAGGAATTTATGATTTCAAAAAAGGAACGGACATGAGTATTCAGGTACCCTTGAGCAATCTTAAAAGCAAAGATCCGGCAGAAGCTCTGCGGAACCAGGGGACAAACAGCAAAACCGGTATGAGTGTCCGGTTGAGAGCAAAAACAGGTGATGACGGCAAACTAAAAGTGACCTGGGATCCTTTTAAAAAAGCATTGAATGGCAGAAAAATCGGTAAGTGAATTGTATGCTTGTTTCATGCAACGGTGCAAAGGCAGCACGCTGTTGGCTTTTCGTCTTTTCGTCTCCTTTGAGCCTTTGCCTGAAACAATTGTTCCTTGCCATTTTGTCTTTAATTTTACAGGCTTTGCAAATACTATCCAATGGAATTCAAGCTTCATTCTTCATATGACCCGGCAGGAGATCAGCCGGAAGCAATCAGACAGCTGACAGAAGGGATTTTATCAGGTGAAAAATTTCAGACGCTACTGGGTGTCACTGGATCAGGCAAGACTTTTACGATGGCAAACGTCATCCAGAACGTGCAGCGGCCCACACTCGTTCTTACTCACAACAAGACTCTTGTTGCACAACTGTATGGAGAATTCAAGCAATTCTTTCCGGAAAATGCTGTCGGATATTTTGTTTCCTATTACGATTATTACCAGCCGGAAGCATACATGCCGGTCTCGGATGTATATATTGAAAAAGACCTTTCGATTAATGCTGAACTCGATCGGTTGCGATTACATGCCACCACGGAATTATTAAGCGGACGACGAGATATTATTGTCGTCGCTTCTGTCAGTTGCATCTATGGAATCGGTAATCCGGACGAATTCGAAAATGGAATTATTAGAATTAAAGAAGGGCAAACAATTTCGCGGCAGGGCTTTTTGCATTCCCTGGTGAACTCGTTGTACTCCCGAAGCCAGGGAGAATTTGGCAGAGGAACTTTCCGGGTTCAGGGAGATACCGTCGATATCAACCTGCCATATGTCGATTTCGGATACAGGGTAACGTTTTTTGGAGATGAGATTGAAGAGATTGAAAGTTTTGAGCTGCAGTCGGGAAAAAGGATCGGCAGAATGCAAAATGCAGCCGTGTTCCCGGCAAATCTCTACCTGGCACCAAAAGACATGATGCAGCAGATCCTTTATGAAATTCAGGATGAACTTGCTGCGCAAGTCGGATATTTTAAGAACAACGGAAAACTGATCGAAGCGCAGCGACTCAGCGAAAGAGTGAATTTTGACTTGGAAATGATCCGCGAATTGGGGTATTGCAATGGCGTTGAGAATTATTCCAGATTTTTCGATAGAAGAAAACCAGGGACCAGGCCATTCTGTCTTTTGGATTATTTCCCCAAAGATTTTCTGTGTGTGATCGATGAGAGCCACCAGACTATCCCTCAAATCAGTGGAATGTATGGTGGCGACCGAAGCAGGAAACTCATCCTTGTTGACTATGGTTTTCGATTACCTTCCGCACTCGATAATCGGCCGCTCAATTTTCATGAATTTGAGTCAATGACAAACCAGACTGTATTCGTCTCCGCGACACCGGGAGATTATGAATTAGAAAAAACAGGAGGTGTGGTGGTTGAACAGGTGGTTAGACCAACGGGGTTATTGGATCCACCCATCGAAATTCGACCGAGCACCAATCAAATTGATGACCTTCTTGATGAGATAGATAAGAGAGTCAAAAAAGGTGACAGAGTTTTGGTTACTACCTTAACGAAACGCATGGCCGAGGAAATGGATAAATATCTGCACAGGATCAACATTCGCTCCAAATATATTCATAGCGAAGTCGACACCCTGGAAAGGGTTGAGATACTGCGACAACTGAGGCTGGGAGAAATTGATGTCTTGGTAGGAGTGAACTTGCTGCGAGAAGGATTGGATCTTCCGGAAGTTTCGCTTGTCGCCATACTCGATGCAGACAAAGAAGGATTTTTGAGAAATGAAAAATCTCTTACGCAAACGGCAGGTCGGGCGGCAAGAAACGTGGATGGCCTCGTCATTTTTTATGCTGATACCATGACCGAAAGTATGCAGCGCACCATTGATGAAACAAATCGAAGAAGAGAAAAACAAATTAGCTATAATACAGAGCACGACATTGTGCCGAGCACTATCAGAAAATCAAAGCAGCAAGTTTTTGCTCAGACTGCCGTATTGGATGTAAAGGGTTATGATCCTAAAAATCCTTATGCTGTTGCCCCTGATGAAGACCTGGTAACTGTTGCGGCTGAAGAGCAGGTAGACTATAAAACTATTCCCCAGATGGAAAAAGCGATTGCAAAAATTAAGAAAGAAATGGAGAAAGCCGCCCGGGATCTTGATTTCATGGAAGCTGCCCGATTGCGTGACAACATGTTCTCCCTACAAAAAAAACTCGCTGAAATGAAACAGTAAGATTTTACTTTGTCAAGGATTAAATTTCAAATCGGCATTTCTACAATAACTGGTCAGATAAAGAATCAATATGGAAAAGAAATTATTTCTCCTGGATGCATTGGCACTCGTTTTCCGCGCCTATTATGCCTTGATCCGTAATCCAAGGCTAACCTCAAAGGGAAAAAATACAAATGCGCAATTTGGTTTCACTAATACATTGGTTGAACTCATCAACAATCAAAAGCCAACACACATGGCTGTTTGCTTTGACACCGAAGCACCCACTGAACGTCATATCGATTTTACTGACTACAAGGCTAACCGCCAGGATGCACCGGAAGACCTGTTAATTGCCTTGCCGGATATAAAGAAAATAATCAAAGGATTTAATATTCCGGTTGTTGAAGTGGATGGCTATGAAGCCGACGATGTAATTGGCACTTTGAGTAAACAAGCAGCCGAAGCAGGATACGAAGTATATATGGTGACACCGGATAAAGACTATGGTCAATTGGTAAGTGAAAAAATAAAGATTTACAGACCTGGCTACCAGGGCGGCGACGTAGAAATCTTTGGTCCGGCAGAAGTAACTTCAAAATGGAACATTAAGCAAATTTCACAGGTAGTTGATATCCTCGGACTGATGGGCGATGCTGTCGATAATATTCCCGGTATTCCCGGAGTAGGGGAGAAGACAGCGGCAAAATTGCTGGCGGAATATGAGACATTGGAGAATGTGCTCGCAAATGCAGAAAAGATTAAGGGAGCTTTGGGAGAAAAAGTTAAGGCAGGAAAAGACCTCGCTATCATGAGCAAGAAATTGGCAACCATTATCACCAATGTGCCTGTTCAATTTCATGAGGAAGATTTCAAATTGAAGGATTGGAACAAAGATGCTTTGAGAGAAGTTTTTGCAGACCTTGAATTTAGATCCGTGGCCAAACGATTGCTGGGAGAAGAAATTCTGACCGCAAATGGCCAACCTGCGGTTCCTGCAGGTGTTCAGCAGGATCTTTTCGGGAATATTGTTGAAAGAAGCGTTTCTGTTGAACAAGAAGAAGAGGAAGAGGAAAAACCAGTCAGCCTGAGGGTAGACAAAAATATTAAGAATTCGCCGCACCAGTATGAATCGGTGGTTGGTGAAGATGCTGTCAAGAACCTGGTGAGTCAGTTGATCATGCAAACGGAAATTTGTTTTGATACAGAAACAACCGGCATCGATGCAAATGATGTTGAATTGGTGGGCCTTAGTTTCGCCTGGGAAACCGGAAAAGCATTTTATGTTCCTTGTCCTGCCGACCAGGAAACGACGAAAAAAATTCTCTCGTTTTTTGATCCCTTGTTTAAAGATCCTAAAAAGATCTGGATCGGTCAGAATGTAAAATATGATCTGCTGATTTTGAAATGGTATGGAATTACCATAGAAGGTTCAATATTTGACACGATGTTGGCTCACTATGTAATTGAACCCGATGGAAAGAGAAGCATGGATCTTTTGAGTGCGCAATATCTCGGTTATGAGCCGGTACCTATCGAAGAGTTAATTGGAAGGAAAGGAAAAGCGCAAGGCAACATGAGAGATGTTGAATTGGAAAAGATAAAAGACTATGCCGCCGAAGATGCTGACATCACTTTGCAACTGAAAAATATTTTCAGTCCCCTTCTCAAACAAAAAGAAGTTGAAAAGGTATTCAGTGAAGTAGAGAACCCACTTGTAAAAGTTCTCACTGACATGGAATTTGAAGGGATCAAAGTAGACGTGGATTTTCTAAAAGAATACTCCAGGCAACTGGAAAAGGAAGCAGCGTCAGCAGAAGAGAACGTGTATAGCCAGGCGGGCGTACGCTTCAATTTATCTTCACCCAAACAACTGGGTGAAGTGTTGTTTGAAAAATTAAAATTGGATCCTAAAGCAAAAAAAACCAAGTCGGGGCAATATGCCACAGGCGAAGATGTTTTGCTCAAACTCTCTCATCAAAGTAAAATTGTTGATGATATCCTGGTCTATCGTGAACTCACAAAATTAAAGTCAACATATGTTGACGCTTTGCCAACGCTCATCAACAGGAAAACCGGGCGCGTGCATACAACCTATGCGCAGGCAGTTGCAGTCACGGGACGACTGGCAAGCAACAATCCGAATTTACAGAATATACCCGTCAGAACTGAGCGCGGAAGAGAAATCAGAAAGGCCTTTATCCCACGCGACAAAGACCATGTACTTATGTCTGCAGACTATTCGCAAATAGAGTTGAGAATTGTTGCCGGAATAAGCGGCGACCCCAACATGTGTGAAGCTTTTCGAAATGGAAAGGATATTCATACTGCCACTGCGGCAAAAGTATTTGGCGTGGAGGAGAAAGATGTTACCAAAGAAATGAGATACAAAGCAAAAAGTGTCAATTTCGGTATTATATATGGACAAGGTGCGTTTGGCCTCGCAGACAATTTGGGAATAAGCAGATCGGAAGCGAAAGGCATCATCGACAACTACAAGAAGCAATTTTCAAACATTCAGAAATACATGGACGATACCATCAATTTTGCGCGCGAACATGGCTATGTCCAAACGTTGATGGGTCGTAAAAGATGGCTGCGTGATATCAATTCATCCAATTTCACCGTTCGCGGTTTTGCGGAACGAAACGCGATCAACTCGCCCATTCAGGGAACGGCAGCAGACATGATCAAACTTGCCATGATCAAGATTCATGAAGAATTCAGACAAAATAAGATAAAATCAAAAATGTTACTCCAGGTTCATGATGAACTCGTATTTGACGCCCACCAGGATGAAGTCGAAATCATAAAACCTATCATTATTCGTTGTATGAGAACGGCTTTACCTCTTCCTAACGGAGTGCCAGCCGATGCCGAAGTGGGCGCTGGAATCAACTGGCTCGAAGCCCATTAAGTAACGGCTTTTTAACATATTCTTTTCAATTCCTAACAAAACTTTACAAGCGCCTGCAAGTCATAGGTATGAAGTTTTCTATTGAATGGTTGTATTCGCTAAACAATTGACTTCTACAAAAAAGTTTACATATGAAAGCACTCTTTACTAAACTCTTAATGCTGGGTTGCGCAGTTTTCCTGTTCAGCTTCAATAAACCGCGGGAGGATTGGCCGAGGGTCATCACAGCAGCCGACGGAACGGTGATAAAAATATATCAGCCTGAACCTGAATCCTTTGCAGGCAATGTATTGAAATTCAGGTCAGCGATTTCTGTATCAGAAAATGGCACGGAAGATCCCGTGTTTGGTACTTTTTGGTCAACTTCCAAAATGCAAACTGACAGGGATAGCAGGCAAATGAATATTGAATCTATGAAGGTGACGGATATAAAAATTCCGGCTGTCACTGATCAAAATAAAATTGAGTTTATCAGATCTACACTTGAATATCAGTTTCCGGATGCAGCAGGACAAATTTCTTTGGATGAGATCCTGGCTTCACTGGATCAAAACCTTCAGGAAACAAGATTATCAGATAACATTAATACTAAGCCTCCAAAAGTCATTTATACTTCTCAACCTTCGATGCTGGTATTGATTGATGGTCCCCCTAGAGTGCAGCGAAATCCGCAATGGAACCTCGATGTGGTCATTAATAGCCCATTTACGATTGTCAAATATGAAGATGGGCAATATTACTTGTATGGCAATCATCATTGGTATATGGCACCTTCACCCACCGGACCTTACCAGTACACTAATGACAACGTGCCGGATGCCTTGCGCAATATTGAATCAAAACTGAATAGTAATCCAAATAATGGTAACGGAAACAACCCTCAGGGAAATAATCCGCCACCCACCAATGGCCCTTCCAATGATTATGCAGTCGTGAATATTATTGTCAGCACTGAGCCAACTGAACTCGTTCAATCAAATGGAGAACCAAATTTTTCACCCATTGAAGGGACTTCGCTGCTATACATGAAAAATTCCAACAATGATATTTTCATGGATGTCAACTCACAACAGTATTATGTTTTGATCTCTGGTCGCTGGTATCATTCCAGAACTTTGGGCGGAAATAACTGGCAATTTATTCCAGCCGACCAACTGCCGCAGGATTTTGCAAAAATTCCGGAAGGCTCACCTAAGGACAATGTTCTGGCAAGCGTTGCAGGAACCTATGCAGCAAAAGAAGCTGTGATGGATGCTCAGATTCCGCAAACTGCAAAAGTAGACAGAAGGACGGCGACCACAGACGTCACTTACAATGGTCAGCCTCAATTCGCGCCTATCAGCGGCACACAACTTGAATATGCGGTTAACTCTCCGTATACTGTTCTCCGTTATAACGGTTATTATTATGTTGTCGACAACGGAGTTTGGTTTGTATCAAATGATCCCATGGGACCCTGGACAGTTGCGACGGAAAGGCCTGACCAGGTTGATATGATTCCTCCCACTTCGCCGGCTTACAATATAAAGTATGTATATATATATGATGTGACACCTGATTATGTTTACATGGGATACACGCCAGGATATCTGAATAGTTTTATCTACGGTCCTACTGTAGTATATGGTACCGGATTCTATTATGATCCATGGTGGGGCGCATATTATTATCCGAGACCCTGGTCATGGGGTTTCAATATAGGATATAACCCATGGTATGGATGGAGCTTCGGATTTGGATATAGTTGGGGCTGGTTCAACATGGGATGGGGTTATCATTGGGGTGGATGGCGCGGCGGATGGTGGGGACCTACGGTCTATCATCCCGCCTATTGGGGTGGTTATGGCGGCTCTCGTCCATTCAGCTTCTATGGAAGAAATGTTACGGTCAATAATAACATTCGGGTGAATTATAATAACAATATCTATAGAAACAGAACGGGTGTTGTACCGCGCTCAAATGTTGCAGCAAACCGTCCTGGTTATAATAATCGTCCTCAGCCGACAAACTACGACAATACGAGGGGCAACGCTTATAGCGGGAGACCCAATACGAATCCGGGAACGTATCCTTCCACGCAAATGAACAGGCCCAACCAACCTTACGCAAGGCCTAACAGTGTATTTTCTGACAGGCAGGGAAATGTCTTTCAACGGGCAGACCAGGGCCAGTGGCAACAGCACCAAAACAGGCAATGGCAACCGGTAAATAATGGACAAACTGATGTGACAAGAAACTTAAACCGGCAACAGCAGATGCGGGATCGAGGCCAGGTTAGAACACAAAACTTCGAACGGGCCAGGTCAACATTTGGCGGCGGTAGCACGGGAGGTTTTCGCCCATCTTTTGGCGGTAGCAGGCCCTCGGGAGGAGGTGGAGGCGGAGGTCGGCCTTCAGGCGGTGGCGGTGGCGGCGGCCGGTCTAGCAGAAGATAATACCTTCTTAAATTATTATGAAAATGCAGTCGCTGGGGTATAGTCACTCTTCGACTGCATTTTTTCTTTGATTAATTTCACAGCAAATTGCGTTCATGCACTGGTCCGATTTCTTCCTGATTGGAAAAAGAATTGGCAGCCGCTATTTCATGCTGGCCGGATTTTCTTTCATCTTTTTTTATTTGCTATTCAGGAAAAAGATATTTTTTAAGAAGATCCAAAACCGTTACCCAAAATGGAGAGATTACGCACGTGAAATTGGTTTCTCCATCTGTACCATTTTCATATTTGCTCTCTCAGTTATTTTAATTGTCAAAAATCCTGCAGTAGTACCTTACACTAATTATTATACCGACATACACCAGCATGGCTGGTTTTATTTCTTCCTCGCATTTCCATTGATGTTCTTCATTCATGATGCTTATTTTTATTGGATGCACAGGCTGATGCACCATAAAAAATTGTTTAAGCTATTTCATCTGGTGCATCACAAGTCGACTAACCCTTCTCCCTGGGCAGCCTATGCCTTCCATCCATTGGAAGCCGTTGTGGAAGCAGGTATCCTGCCAGTATTTGTATTTACTTTGCCGATTCATCCACTCCATCTTTTGATTTTCTTTTTTATGATGATCGCCTATAATGTGTATGGCCATCTCGGATACGAATTATATCCAAAAGGTTTCAATAAGCATTGGTTCGGAAAATGGATCAATACGTCCATCAGCCACAATCAGCATCATCAATTCTTCAGGGGGAATTATGGGCTGTACACGACCATATGGGATAGAATGTTCGGAACTTTAAGAGATGATTATGACCGCCAGTTTGACGAAGTAAAATCAAGGCGACTGGTACCTGCTGATTAATCCGGTAGTTTAACTTCAGCTACACGGCCAGGTTATTCTGAAAATGATTCATTCCGGTCATTCTAACAAAAGCTTCCGCAGCCCTGACTCCCATTTCTCTTCCCCTGAAGTCTTCCATGGAAGCATGACCACAGGCATAAATACTCGGAGGGTCCTGGCTTGAATGAGAAAAAACGGCCTTTTTCTTTTGCTCCTGGAATGCTGAAATATCGATATAATCCGTGGGCCGGAAAGTCATGGTCTGCTCACCCGCGCAAACTTCAAAAAAATACAGGTCGAACTTATCTTTAGTCCTGACCCAGCTTTGTATAGTTAATAAAGAAGCGACCTGGTGATCTTTGTGAGAATCGATTGGCCAGTGAGTAAAAACAAGGTCCGCTTTTTCATCTTCTATCAAACCCTGGATTTTCTTCACCCATTCATTATTTAACACTGTATCGCCATCTATCTGTCCTGCAAAGACAGGCTTTGCCTTGAGAATAGCGCAAGCTTGTTGAGCCTCGCGGCTACGGATAGCCGCAGATTCCTCGTGGGTTTTTCCCGGAATGCCCGCTTCTCCCCTCGTTAAATAAATGATCGTCACGGAATGGCCCATGGAAGAAAATTTTGCAAGAGTGCCTCCGCAACCGCTTTCGGGATCATCAGGATGGCCTCCGACACAAACGATTCGAAGACTTTTGGAAGGAACTTTTGTATTTGCTTTAATCAGGGAAGGCGACGATAGCAAGCCGATGCCTGCAGTTACCTGTTGAACGAAATGACGGCGCGATGAGGATTTCATGAATTCAGTTGATCCCGGAAGATATCACGGATTCGCTGAATTATCTCAGTTTAAATATAGAATCTGCCTTCCGATCCTCAAAAATTCCGGATCATACAATTTCCTTCGGCTGATGATCGGATTTGGTCTATATTTATTGACTTCGTCCTAATCATTCTTCAATTTTTCTAATTTCTTTATATGCGGCATTTTATTCTGGCGGTATTGTTATCAGGCTTACAAACAATTGCATGCACTCAGCAAAAAACGACCATGGACTTTGAAAAATATGATCCTGTCTCCACATTAGTGGTCCCGGAACACAAGTTGGCCAGGGCAAAATATCCTTTCATCGACGTTCACAATCACCAGTGGGGAGGACCTTCGCAGGATGTTGCAACCTTAGCCCGTCAAATGGATCAGCTAAATATGAGAATCATGATCAATCTCAGCGGCAGGGGATATAGAGAAACAAATGCCGTTAATGGCGATTTCGATATCAATAGTCATGACTACCTGGTTGGATACATAGAAAATGTAAAAAGAAATGCGCCTGGTAGATTAATGTTCTTTACTAATATTTCATTTGTTGGTTTTGGAGATCCTGGTTGGACCGAAAAAACTGTTCGTGACCTGGAAAATGATGTGAAAGCTGGCGCCTGCGGTTTAAAAATCTATAAGGATCTGGGTTTGAGTTTTCGAGACAAGAAAGGAAAATTTATTCCGATTGACGATCCTGCTCTTGATGCTGTTTGGAAAAAATGTGGCGAATTAAAAATCCCGGTCCTCATCCATTCAGCAGATCCAAAACCTTTTTGGAGTAAGGAAGATGAACACAATGAACGCTGGCTGGAAATTGCGACTCACCCCGACCGAAAGCGTACTGATACTGATCCCGCGCCATGGGATACACTAATCAGCCAACAACATCGCGTGTTCCGAAGACATCCAAATACTATTTTTATTGCAGCCCATCTGGGATGGTATGGCAACGATCTGGCAACCCTGGGACAATTGCTGGATGAATTACCTAATGTATATACGGAATTCGGAGCAGTCATTGCCGAATTGGGACGACAACCGAAGATGGCAAGAAAGTTCTTTGAGAAATATCAGGATAGAATTTTATTTGGAAAGGATGCCTGGGCTCCCGAAGAATATGCTACCTATTTCAGGGTCCTGGAAACGGAAGATGAATATTTCCCTTACCACAAGAAATATCATGCATTCTGGAGAATGTATGGTCTGGGATTGCCGGACTCGATTCTCAAAAAGGTCTATTATAAGAATGCACTAAAAATTATTCCGGGTATTGATAAATCCGGATTTCCGGAATAAAATCCGGATACCGGGATTAAAAAGATAGAGCCGAACAATCATGTTCGGCTTTTTAATATTAGGCATACTGATCCCTTAAATCATGGATCTCATCATGCGAATCTTTCAGCGTTTGTTGTTGATTGATTAACATCTGGCGAAGGAATGCCGGCAACAAATCTGAGTCGAGCGCCTGTGAATAAGCTTTTTGCGTGGCATCTTCCGCTTGTTCGCAATTAGAAAGAATTGTATGGCGACTGTCACCCGAAAAAACGGCCTTCAGGCCTGCCCATGCCCTGTAAATTTTTCCCTGAGTAGTTGTACCTGGCTCAACAGTTCCACGCAAAACCTGGATTTCATTCGCCAATTCTGATATCATGTGCTGGCTTTCCAAAATCATTGCATCGAACCTGGACTTTAAGTCCATATCTTCATTTTTCAGCTCTTTAACGGCGCGTTCGTAGCCCGCGATCCGGTCATGGTGGATTTCCACCAGATCATTCAGGATCTCAATGATTTCTTTAGATTTTTGCATAAAACATTTTCATTGCCTCCTAAAAAAATCATACCATCCACTATCTGCGTTGATGGAAAATGAAGTGGAAAGATTTTACTCAGCCCCGCGTCTATATTTTCCTCACTGCGCGCATCTCAAAAATTTCAAACGTGAAATTCAATCCGGATTTTGTTGGGTCACGGTCCATGATTTCCCTGACATTTTCTTCCATCGGTGCCTGAACTATACCAATGCCATAGCCCCCTGCCGGATCAAAAACAGGGCCATAGACGATGGCAAAATCCTTGTCCAAAAGTTCCCTCCAATAATTGACATGTTCCTGCATAATCTTTCTTTCCTCTTCATTCATATCAACCGAAAAACTCGGCCTTGGTGGAATCAAGCGTATAAAAAAATTCTTATTGTCCATAATGAAAAGATTTGAAGTGTCGGACCATTTATTTCGGATTTGAATGAAGCCCTATCCTGTTGCCTTCTGAATCGAGGATAATGGCCATATATCCGTATTCGGGTAAGATTTCAGTTTTCGGGACAACAATCCTCCCTCCGGCTTTTTCAACTTTGCAAGAATCACTTGAACGTCCGATTGGCATTCAGGTGAAACAAAGGGCCTGCCGTTGCAGAAGGTTGGTGAAAAACGTCGCAACGTGAGGTGCCTACACCCATCATATCTTCCAGGGGAAACATCCGCATCTTAATATTCGGAAGATCCATCGGTATCATGGACAGATCAAAAATCTGTTCATAAAATTTCTGCGCTCTCGCCAGGTCTGTCGCTGCTATCTCAAACCTGCTGATCGCAGTCTTGTATTTCATGTTGCTGATTTAGTGATAATAAAATTACTGCAATATGCGAATGAGAGCTATTAACTTTTTTGGTATTGGACGCAAAGGAAACAGGGATGGACACCTCTTATCCTTTGTGACCCCATGCAATCATTCATTTCTTAAGCTAAGGACAGGATTTGAAAGTGCAGCTTTGATTGCCTGGTAGCTAACAGTAGCTGTTGTAATAACAATACAGTGCAAACCTGTGATACCAAAAATCCAAAGAAAATACCGAGGATTCATCCTGTTGAAAAGCAAAACATTAGATGAGATCAATCGAATAAGACGGCCCGCCTTCTATATGAAATTGTCCTAAAATGCGCGAATCCTTATTCCATGTCACCTGAGTCTCCAGGGTATTGCCTAATCAATCAGGATTTGATTTGGCACAATTGGTGCAATGATGATCTCTTCCGGCCATACTTTAAAAGCCATTTATTTTTTTAGAGCTAAATTGCATCTCCCTTAAAGAACTGCATTATGGAATACAGTAAAATCATAGCAATCACCGGCTTGCCCGGATTATTTGAATTGATCAACAGCAAAGCGGACGGCGCAATTGTTCGCTCATTAGAGGACAAGAATACCAGGTTTGTATCCAGCCGGATTCACCAATTTTCACATTTGGAATCGATCGAGATTTATACCGTCAAGGATAATGTAAACCTTGTTACGATATTACAAGCGATGGACGGATCGACAGAAAAATTGCCGGATGAAAAGAGTGACGCCGGATTAAAAAAATATTTTGAAAAAGTGTATGGAGATATCGATTTTGAAAGGGTTTACAATAGTGATCTGAAAAAAATGGTAAAGTGGTTCACAGCTCTAAAAAAGAATGATATCGAGCTCAAACTGGCAGAAGTGGCGGAAGAATCTGTAGTCGAGGAAAAAAAGGAAGAAACGGAAGAAAAACGTAAGAAAGAAACTAAAGAAAAAGTAAAGGCAGAAAAAAAGGCGAAGGCAGAAGAGCCTGTAGCTGAAAAAACGGAAAAGAAAACGACTACCAAAACACCTGAGAAGAAGAAAGAAGAGAAAAAGGAAAAACCCGAGGCAAAAGAAAAAGCAAAGACATCTGCCAAAAAGAAAGCTAAGTAATAAATCGTCGCAAATAAACCATTAAAATTTTAAGAATTAGGCATGGATCATTCATATACAGCTGAGCTGAAGAAACCGGAAAGACGTTTTTTACCAAAGGATTTTGCAATAACGGATTGGCAACACCTGGAGCCTTATTTCAAAGATTTGTTGGACCGACCCATCGATTCGGCAGCTAAGATGGAGAAATGGTTGCAGGACATGAGTGAACTTGAATCAGTTGTCAGTGAAGATATTTCATGGCGACATATCCGGATGACGCGCGATACAGAGAACAAGGATTATGAACAAGCCTTCACATATTTTGTGATGGAAATTCAACCTCATATCCAACCTTACGCGGACCAACTCAACAGGAAATTAATTGAGAGTCCATTTACCAAAGACCTGGATCAAAGGAAATATTTCACATATCTGCGTTCAGTAAAGAAAAGTATTGAGCTTTTCAGAAAAGAAAATATTCCCATTCAGGCTGAGCTGAGTGTTCTCAGTCAGCAATACGGAGCCATTGCAGGCAAAATGACAGTGACCGTCAATGATCAAGAATATACGCTGCAACAGGCAACGAAATTCCTGGAAAGCCATGACCGGTCTTTGAGGGAAGAAGTCTATAAGAAGGTGCAAGAGAGAAGATTGCAAGATAGAGAGGCGCTGAACAATTTATATTCAACCCTGGTCAGCAAGCGTGACCAGGTGGCAAAGAACGCAGGATTTGCCAACTACCGTGATTACAAATTTGTCGAGCTTGGACGTTTTGATTATACGAAAGAAGATTGTTTCAGTTTTCATGAAGCGGTCAAACAATATATCATTCCACTAGTCAACAAAATAAATGAGAATAAAAGGAGAAAATTAGGCGTAGAAACACTTCGGCCATGGGATACGGAAGCTGAACCCGAAGGGATCCAACCACTACATCCATTCAACACTGGAACTGAATTACTGGAAAAAACGGTAAGTTGTTTTAGAAGGCTGAGACCATTCTTCGCCGAATGTTTGTTGACTATGAGATCAATGAATCGCTTCGACCTCGAAAGCCGCAAGGGCAAAGCCCCTGGTGGCTATAATTGTCCACTCGCTGAAACCGGTGCGCCATTCATTTTTATGAATGCGGCGGGACAAATGAGTGACGTCACAACGATGGTTCACGAAGGCGGCCATGCCATCCATTCATTTCTTGCACATCCACTCGAACTCAGCGCTTTTAAGGAATATCCGATGGAAATAGCAGAAGTAGCAAGTATGGCGATGGAGCTCTTCAGCATGGAATATTGGGACACTTACTTTTCAAATAAACAGGATCTCCAGCGAGCAAAGGAACATCAACTGGAAAGAGTGATTACCATCTTCCCCTGGATAGCGACGATTGACAAATTTCAGCATTGGGTATATGAGCATCCTCAACATACGGTTGACGAAAGAACATCCAAGTGGACCGAAATATTCAGGGAGTTTAGTTCAGACGTGACGGACTGGAGCGGGCTTGAAAATTTTCAAAAAAATTTCTGGCAGAAGCAATTACATTTATTCGAAGTTCCCTTTTATTATATCGAATATGGAATTGCTCAATTGGGTGCGATTGGGCTTTGGATGCAATTCAAACAAAATAAAGAAGCTGCTCTTGACAATTACATAGCAGCTTTGGAATTAGGAGCGACAAGAACTTTGCCGCAATTGTATGAAGCTGCAAAACTTAAGTTCAATTTTTCCGGCGATTATATCAGGCAACTCATGGCATTTTTGGAAAAAGAAATGGAAAAGCTATACCAAGCCGAACCTGTATAACTTGATTTTCCCCGAATCCTGGCAGAATTTTGGTTCTGGAATTTTAAACTCAGCATTAATTCAAAATGAATTTTGTGTTTTGAATCTCTAAAGGAGCATCGTATCTGATGAACTGGAAATTTTTCTTGGTATTATCTTTGTACAAACGACCTAACCTCAGGTTTGTAAGGCAGATTTCGGCCCTTTTACCGTCGTTTGTACATACAAGAAAGGCCGGATTTCAAAATACCCTAAAAATGGTATGTATTGATTCTTGTCAATATAATTCATTACGATTATATTTGCAATCAAGAGATAAATTTCGACAGAGGGACAAAAATCTGTCATCTAAATAGCTACTAATCAGAGCCTTAACCAAAAGTCCCGGTGTTTCTACATCGGGGCTTTATTTTTAGGTTCAATTCGAATACGGGTATCGCTTTAAGCAATGAATGTGATAAATATGGTCAAATGCCTTAAAATATAAGTAAGATCATTTACAATCCTTGCAAATCCCACTCACGATCATATGGACTTGCGTTGAGGTAAACCCGATAGGAAGTTTAACAGTTGGAACATGCACATCATCCAGGCATACAGTGTTGCCGCACTGATTGCAAATAAAATGAACATGTTGATCGTGATGATGCCCGGCTGTACAATCATCTTTGCATAAAGCATACTGCACGGAATTATCAGCTGTTGGAATGCTGTGAATAATACCTTTGTCTAAAAAAGTCTGTAGCGTTCTGTAAATAGTGACGCGATCAAATTTTCCACCAAATTTTTTTTCAATATCACCATGCGCAAGCGCTCCTTTTGTCTCGAGAAAAAGATTTAGAATCTTGATGCGGCTGCTTGTAATACTCAGGTGGCTTTGCTTGAGAATATCGTCGGCAGTGATATTCATTTCACTCGCAGAATTTCTTTGGGATGGTAAATAATTTTGCAACTGGTATTTAACTGGGGTTATTTGTGAAAAGTGAATTGGTGAATCGGTTGCCACTGGCTTTTTCTTTCAATAGTGCCTTAATGTCCATTTCCAGTTCACTCAAATCGTCTTTTTTAAGACCATCATAAATTTTCCGAACCTGCCCGTTTTTGTCAACCAGCGCAAAAAACTGGGTATGAATAAACTGCTGGTCAAGGCCTACGTTGTTATTCTTTGGATCGTCCAGAAGATAGCTGATCCTGGCAGTATGATAAAGGCTGTCCTTTCTTCCTGTTAAAAACCACCATTTTGCGGGATCCACTCCCAGCGAATCTGAATATTTTTTCATTCTTCCCACATTGTCTGTCTCAGGATCCACGGTGTGAGAAAGGATGCGGAAATTGGGTTCGTCTTCGAATTGCTCATAAACCTTTCTCAGGTTCCTGTTCATAATTGGACAAATCCCCTTGCACGTGGTAAAAAAGAATTCAGCTACGTATACTTTTCCTTCCACTTCCCTGTTGGTAATAGGCTTATCCTCCTGATTTACAAAGGCAAAAGGTCTGACGTCACTCAAAACAGGCAGTTTTGACGTGCTGAAACCCGGGATGATCCACGAAAGAACCAGGTAAAAGGCTAAAAACAATCCGCAAAAAAACAAAATATAAAACCAAGCTTTCTTAGACATAATTAGTCACAAAATTACGAAAGAAGTCACGCAAAGGAGCAAAGTAGGTAAGGCGCAAGGGAGTGTGTCTTTGCGTCTCGCATCATAATTGGAAAAACAAATTTTATGCAACATAGTTGCGTTTTTCTATCTTTGCCGTCCTTATGATGTCAAAGATTAACTGGGATGCAATGGGAATTAGCGCTTCTGTAGCCTGTGCTGTTCATTGTGCCGTTTTGCCTTTATTGGGATCAAGCCTCCCGATATTTGGAATTAGCATCATCAATAATTCTTCCTTTGAATTCTTCATGATTTTACTGGCTTTCGCCATCGGATCGCTGGCGCTGATCCATGGCTACCGGAAGCACCATAGAAACCTGATGCCGATCTTCTTATTTTCAGCTGGCATGCTCTTGTTGTTCGCTAAACAAATCTGGCACGAAAGACAATTTTTGATATTGCCCTTCGCAGTGATCGTCATTGTGGCCGGACACCTGCATAACTTTCGGCTTTCCAGGGTGGCAGGTGCGGGCACGAAAAAGCCAAAAATCACGTCCTATAAGCTTTTCCCGATTTCAAAAACTTAGGTGGCGCGCTTTTGTTATTTTTGCATATCAAACAATAAATTATGATTAAGACTGGCAATCCGGTGATCAGTATATATACGGAAATGACGCCGAATCCGGAGACGATGAAGTTTGTAGCCAATAAACTCCTTTATCCGGGAAAAAGCATTGATTTTCCTGATGTCGATACAGCTAAGCCATCTCCCTTAGCGACGGAACTTTTTGGGTTCCCTTTTATTAAGAGCGTGTTCATTGCCAGCAATTTTGTTACGTTGACAAAAACAGCTGAAACAGATTGGAATGATGTAATTCCAACAATTCGCCATTTTTTGAAGGAATATCTCGAAGAAAATAAACCAGTGATCAACGAAGAAGAGATCGTGGTGACAAAAACAGACGGTAATGCCATCGCAGCCGATGACGATGACGTGGTAAAAAGGATTAAGGAATTACTGGAGAACTATGTGAAACCTGCAGTGGAAATGGATGGTGGCGCAATCCAATTCAGAAGCTATGATCAGGGTGTAGTAAATCTTATGTTACAAGGCTCCTGCTCAGGTTGCCCTTCTTCTATGATTACCTTAAAGGCGGGGATTGAAGGCATGATGAAAAGAATGATTCCTGAAGTAAAAGAGGTTGTCGCGGAATCAGAATAGATATTAAAGAAATTTTAAAAAATCTTGTCTCGTCTCGCCTTGGGCGAGACGAGACTTTTTTTGGGCATAAAAAAAGACCCCGGTCTGAGGTCTTCCGTAGATTCATTTTTTGTTTAGAAAAAGAATTGTTCCCTAACAATCTTTCCATCCTTTACTTCATACAATGCGATCTCATCCATCTTCATCCTTCCTGCTCCTTTCATGGTACAATCCATTCCCATAGAAAAGGCAATATAGTTTCCCGCAACAATTGGCTTACTATTCCATCCGCCATGCATCTCTTCGACCATTGATTGAAACATTTCTCCTTTCTTTTTAATATTGTCTAACCCTTCTACTGAATGTAATCCAGGCGAATTAGGAGGTTCTATGCTCTTTGCATCCTGACTGAAAAGTTCATCCTGAGCTTCATCCCATTTGCCTTCTTCAAAAAGTTGATACAGACGATCTGCTACTTCTTGGGTTGTCATAACAGCTTCTTGTGTTGCCATAAAAAAGGTTTTAAAAATTAATTAAGGAACAAGAAGCTACGCCGATTTTTTGGTCCGTAAAATTAAATTATGATGAAGGTAAAAAAAAACACGACAAAGATTGCCAAAGTATCAATAACCAGATTATCCGATTATCTTGCCTGCATTTATTATGACCTCACATGAAATTTGGGACCAGTTTGTTGGCGGCATGAAACAGACAGGATGGCTGGAATATATCGCTGTTTTTGCCGGAATCCTTAGTGTATGGTTCAGTCGCCTCGAAAATATTTGGGTCTATCCTACCGGACTAATCAATACCATCATTTATATTTTTCTGAGTTTCCAGGGTGGTTTGTTTGGCGAAGCCAGCGTAAATTTTTATTACACCGTGATGAGCGTGTATGGCTGGATCCTTTGGGCTAAAAAAGATGCACAACAACAGCATGTTTTGCAAATCAGCTATTCGTCACGGAAAGATTGGATAATACAATTAGCTTTCTTTGGTTTCTTCTATGTCGTTTTGTTCCTTGCTCTCAGCTGGCTAAAAAATCATTCAGCTCCTCAGGCAATTCCCTGGGCCGATGCATTTGCCTCGGCATCCGCATATACAGGCATGTGGCTGATGGCAAAAAAGAAGATTGAAAACTGGTATTGGTGGATCGCTACAAATGTTTCTTCCATTCCTTTGTATTTTGTCAAGCATTTTGTTTTCACCAGTGTTTACTACCTGGTCCTTTTAATAATGGCAGTTTTTGGATTGACCGAATGGATAAAAAGAAGCCGAATCAAACATGAACCCGCTTAAAAAAATTGTAGTCATCGGTCCGGAATCTACTGGCAAAAGCAGCCTGTGCGAACAACTTTCTTCACATTTTAAAATGCGCTGGTGCCCGGAATATGCTAGAGAATATTTGCTGAAATACGGAATGAATTATGAATACGAGAATCTTTTGACTATCGCCAAGGGACAAATCGAGCTGGAGGAAAACCATGTCTCACTGAGCTTGCAGGACCCCCAAAACAATCAGCCATTATTATTCATTGACACCGATATGTACGTAATGAAAGTCTGGTGTGAATTTGTTTTCAATAAATGCCATCAATATATTCTTGACCAGATAGCCGGAAGACAATATGATCTATACTTACTATGCAATACAGATTTACCTTGGGTTGCTGACGAACTACGGGAATATCCTGACCTTGAAACCCGTGAACGACTGTTCTATATTTATAAAGACATATTGGTAAACCAAAACACTCCATGGGTGGAAATAAAGGGGAATTATGACAAACGCCTAAATATGGCCATAACAGCTACAAAAAGACTATTTAAACCCCACTGATTAAGTCTCACTGAATTAATTTTTGCACATCTTCATCATCCTGCAGCCGCTTCATTTGAATCAATACCCAAATAGACCTGGAAGCTACGTGCCTGGACACGGGTTTAATAGTGTAAATTTTTGGATTGGGCAAACAACTGGCAATCATGGCAGCTTCCGACCGGGTGAGGCTCTTTGCTGGTTTATTAAAATAATATTTTGAAGCCGCTTCAATACCGAAAACGCCTGTCCCCATTTCACTAACGTTGAGGTACATTTCCAAAATTCTTTTCTTACCCCATATCCGCTCTATCATAAAAGTAAAATAGGTCTCGAGTGCTTTCCGGAACCAGCTTCTTCCCTGCCAAAGGAATACATTCTTTGCTACCTGCTGGCTAATGGTGCTGGCTCCATGAAGAGACTTACTTTTTTGATTATGTTTCATCGCCTTTTCTATCGACTTGAAATCAAATCCATCGTGATCAGGGAATAGCTGGTCTTCTGAAGATATAACAGCCAGTTTTGCGTATGGTGAAACATTCTTCAGACTCACATAATCTCTCTTCAGTCCTCTACCATGAATGACACTGGATATTTGCGTGAGTGTGATGGGCGGATTGATCCACTTCAAAATGAAGATATAGAACAAATGAAAGATGAATAAGAAAATCAGGACTCGTTTGACTACTCTCCAGATCCTGGGAATGAGTCCTTTTGTTTTAAGAGGCATCCGGGTAATTTACAATCATGCAATATACAGACAGCTCTAAAACGGCCTCTTATTATTTTTATTGGGATTGAGTTCGAGATAATGTATCGTATATTTTTTCCCGAGAGGATAAGTCTTATACTTTGATTTAATAAGAATAATTCCGCCTAAAATGAAAGCGGCCGCTGTAATGTAACTCGCAGGCTTGTACCAATCCTTCGGAGCATCCCCTCGGTACAAGCCATTTACAGCTCCCAGCAACAATACGCCTCCTCCCGCGATGATCAGTATTGTTCCATCTGCAGTGTAGTTCAATTTGGTTCTTTCCCTTCGTAATGTTTTGATTTCTTTATAGTGAAAAGCTATGTTATTGATAAAAATACTATCATGCCTGATGGCAGTGATCACGCCATCAAACCATTGATCATAGATTGTCTCTATGGCCAAGGGCATACCTGGGGCGTAGGTACGTACATTGGCACCTTTTTTTTGAAGTATGAAAACATCATTGGAATCTTTGGGAATATTTTGAGCAAGAGCAATATATGGACAGAGGTAAAATACCAGTAACCATTTTTTCATAAAGAAAAGTTAGTTCAATCTTTCAATTGGGATTGCAAGGATTTTGTTAATGACCGGCATCCTATTCATGCTTATCTCCTCATCGGGACGTTATGGCTTAAGAAGATCACACCCCACAACAATGCTATCCCAAATCCAATGAGAATCATTCCTGAGATTCTGTTGATGATGGACAGATTATGCATCGTCAGGCGCTTGCGCAAGCCTCCAGCCATAAGCACTTTGCCCACGTCCGCTGCCATATTTACCAGCAGACAAACAGAAAAAATGACCGCCCGCTGTTTTAGGGTGTGCGTCAGAGATAGTACAGTGGCATTGCCAAGCCAAAATATGATGACACCAGGATTGAGTGTATTGATCAAAAAACCCGAAGCGCATATCCGCAGCATATCTCGTTTACGAAAATCTGCGCTCCCTGCTGAATCCGTCGCGATCTTTACCTTTTTGAAAAAGACGAAATAGACGCCCATCGCGATCAGAAATACACTACCGCAATAGGCGATGATTCTTTTGTATTCTAGCAATTCTTCTACTAATTCGGTAAATGCGTTGCTGATAACGACCAGGATAATATCGCTTATCCAGACGCCGGCAACAAAACTGAATCCTCCCCGATGACCATTATTGAGGCTTTGTTTAATAATAGTGAAGATGATAGGACCTACCGACAAGGCAAGTACAAATCCCAGGGCCAGTCCTTTCAAGATCGCTTCAATCATTGGTTGGCTTTAATTCATAGCAAGGAAATCAATGCGCCAATTTACAAATAATAAAACGGTGGTTAAAATGAAGTCGCAGAATTATCGGTGGAGGTGGCTATAATAATGAGATCATAAAGACCACCATTCATATCAGATTATTAGTACAACTAAGTCAATCCATAATTTTTTTCAATGAATGCCTGCCAGTCTTTCATCATCTTGCCCTTCAATACGCGTGGAAATTTATGCTGTCCGCCTATCTTACCGGCCTGTCGCATAAATTCAAGAAATTTTTCTTCAGGCAGAACTTTTACAAAAACATCCTTCAGCGCACTTTTTCTTTCCACAGCATAGTCGTCATTCAGCTCCATTAATTTTTCATCAATTTTATGTCGGAGGATTTCCGAATCCACCTTGTCATCCGTTGCCAAATACCATTGATGTGCAAAAAACAGTCCATGGGGAATGCCAATCACAGTAAACTCCGGAACCGAAATATTCAATTCTTCACTCACGAGTTGGATAGCCTTATTCATATTGTCTACACTCAAATGTTCTCCTACAAGGCTTAGATAATGCTTCGTTCTTCCGGTAATGATAATTTCACAGCGCTCCTTATCCGTAAATCTAACGGTATCACCGATGAGATAGCGCCACGCCCCCGCACTGGTACTTAGAAGAATGGCGTAATCTTTCCCTTCCTCCACTTCATGTATCATGAGCGCTTCGGGATTTTCAACAATATCACCTTCATGATCAAAATTGCGGCTATCGAAAGGCACAAACTCCAAAAAGAGATGAAGATTGGTAACAAGCTTCATTCCCCTTTCATCCTGCCTGTCCTGATAGGCAATAAATCCCTCTGATGCGAGGTATGTTTCAATATACGTGATGGGCTTTCCTAATAATTTTTCAAATCCTTTCTTATATGGTTCAAAAGAAACACCTCCATGCACAAAAAATCCAAGGTTCGGCCATAATTCATGAATATTCTTAAGTTGATACCTTTCAATAATCTTCTCCATACACATCTGGATCCAGGCAGGGACTCCAACCACGAAGCCGATATCCCAATTCGGTGCCAGCCTTATCACCTCTTCAATTTTCTTCTCCCAATCCTTAGTTCTTGCAATTTTCTTCCCCGGCTTGTAGAATGGAGAAAACCAGAACGGAACCTTTCTCGCAGTGATACCGCTTAGATCACCCGCATAAAATCCTGCGCCCTTCTGTAAATCCGTACTGCCACCGATCATCAACCATCCTTTACCAATACTTTTTACAGGTATGTCCTGGTAATTTCGGAGGGTAAAAAGTTGTTTGATCATAACGATCCGGTTACCACGAAGAAGGTCATTTGTTATGGGAATATATTTGCTCGCGGATTCGGATGTACCCGAACTCAGCGCATAATATTTGATCTTACCCGGCCAGCAGATATCCTGCCTTCCCTGCAGTGTCTTATACCACCACTCAGAATAAATCTTATTATAATCGTAAACCGGCACAGATTCCTGGAATCTATTGCCGACATGTTTGCTGAGCAAAATTTCGTCGAAATGATATTGCTGCCCAAATTCAGTAAACCTGGCTTTCTTAAGCAATTTCTTCAATACTTTTAACTGTTGCCTCCGGGGTGATTTCTTTGGCAACCTCAAAGCCTTAACAAGCGAGTTGGGTAATTGTACTTCAATTAGCGCCATCTGTATCGCAAATGGTTAGTTGTACTCAAAATTAAGGTTTTAGGTCAACAAAACGGCTATAGAAGGGGGGACAATGTGCTTGGGAAAAATATATGAACTTCGCGCGTATTTTTGACTCAGATAATCATCTATGGAACCACAAATAAAAGTCATTAAATCTGAGATTCTTTCAAACAACTGGTATACACTCAAAAAAATCACATACAAAATCCGGAAAAGTGATGGCGGCTGGGAAATCCAGTCCCGGGAGGCCTATGACCGGGGCAATGGGGCCACCATCCTCCTTTACAATACGGAAAATAGAACGGTAATCCTTACTCGACAATTCAGGCTGCCCACTTATATCAATGGAAATGAAAATGGAATGTTGATTGAAGCAACAGCAGGTTTGTTGGACCAGGATAATCCCGAAGACTGCATACGCCGGGAAACGGAAGAAGAGACAGGATATAAAATTACCCAACCGAAGAAAATTTTCGAAGCATACATGTCACCTGGCTCCGTAACCGAAATACTTCATTTCTTCGTCGCGACCTATACCCATGAAATGAAAATGCATGAGGGAGGTGGGATCGAACATGAACAGGAAAATATAGAAGTCCTGGAGATGCCATTCGAACGTGCGGTTGCCATGATAAAGTCTGGCGAGATCAAAGATGCCAAAACAATTCTTCTGGTGCAATACGCACAGTTGCACAAATTGCTTTAGATTGTTTTATGAAATGATAGCGGGTCTTTGTCTATTTTCTTTTTGATAATTCTGACTGCTACCCGTTAAACTATCCTGATAAAAATTTTAATATTGCAAAAAATATAAGCTCTGATTTTAAGATAGCAAACACTGCAAATTCAATTCATGCATGGGAAAAATCATTTTAAATCTTGCTATCAGCCTTGATGGATTTATGGCCGATGAAGCCGGAGGCGTTGACTGGCTCAACGATTTTCTGAGACCGGATGAGGACTATGGTATGAAGGATTTCTTCACTCAATGCGGTACAGCCATTATGGGTTCTAAAACTTACGAGCAAACCTTATCATTTAATTATTGGTACGGAGATATGGAAGGGGTGGTATTTACTTCGAAGGAATTACCTCCTCTGGAAGGAAGAACGATTCACTTTGTTGATGGAGATCCTGCTACCATTGTCAAGGGCTTAAGAAAAAAACATAAGGATAGCTGGCTCGTCGGTGGCGCGTCCCTCATCGCACAATTCGTGAATAATCATTTGCTTGATGAATTGATAGTGACTGTTGTTCCCCGGCTTATAGGCAAGGGAATCGGACTATGTCCTGACATCAATGAAATTCAAAAACTAAGATTGATGGAGAATAAGCGATTTGATGATGGAGTAGTTCAGTTGAAGTATAGCATTGATCATTAGCAGCTGGCACCAGGATGCATAAAGCGCCACCCGGCGCGAAACTCAACTTCGTCAATTCTTATCGCTTCGGTCTGTCACTTCTTGCAACGGGCAGCAGCACAGGATCACTCTCATTGTTTGTTCTGCTGATGGCTGTTGCGTAATAATGGAATTCTTTTTTTTCTGTGTCGGGGCTTTTCTTGGTTGCAAAGGTGGCGTCTGTTTGATATGGAATGAACGCGGAAGGGGGGATTGAATCTTTCAAAAAATTTGGATCGTTCGTTCTGTATACGGCATATCCTCTGAGTTCATCTGTGAACTGGCCTTTTTCCAGGTGAACGACAATAGAGTCGGAGTGGAATTCAGCTTTTATTACCGGGTTTGCCGGCTTGGTGCTATCAATCCAATTCATCGGAGGAATAAGCGCAGGGAGCCTGAAATAATTATTCTGCAAGCTGTCATTCCAGCCGAATGGATTTCGTTGAAAGCTGGTGCTGCTGAAAAATATCATCCCTTGAACATTGGAAGTTTGCCTCAGGGCCGCGATTTGTCTCGGTATTTGGGTCCGGTCCCTCCAGGCCGCATTATTACCTGCCTTATAAATTCCAAGGCCAATAAAACAGTGCCTGCCATATGAGTAACGACTCCACCAATCAAG
>PSRA01000053.1 GCA_003175695.1 Bacteroidota bacterium
CCACGGGACTCGTTGAATTCGTCTTAGTGCAACCCAAAAATATGAATGTAAAGAAGTAGGCTACACAAAATGCATTAACGGTAATGAACATGTGCTTTTTCATATTATGAATGCCTTTGTTAATCCAGAAGAATTTCCAACATTTTCGAACTGTAACCAGAATGAACACTATCTGCCCACGGTTCCACTCTCAATTACAATCTTAAACTTATAGTCAGGTATTGCGAATACTTTAACATCGGTTACCCAGGAGCAGCAACTTGAGTCTACGAATCCATTAGGTACGAGAAAATAGTCCAGTCTCACTTTATAATTGAAAGTTTCAAAATCAATATTGTGGCTGAATGAATCGGTTTGTTGATTTATAATTTGATATGGCAATGCCGCCCATTGGCCCAGCTTGCGATTATCTGGCGCAAAGAACACTGATACCAAACCACTATCCAGAATGCCTGGCGTAATCAGGCTGTCATTGAGGTCATAATATCTGTCTGGAAATGAATCGATGCCATGGAAGCTCACAAAAGTTATATACCCATTGTAAGCCCAATCTGAATTTGTCAAAGAAAAAGTATCAACTCTTATGAATGCAGTTCCCACAGTCCTTTGCGGTCCGGCAAGACCTGCCGGACTCGCTGATCCTGCTGGACTAGTCTTAGAGCAACCAATAAAAAAGAATATAAATAAGAAGGGCAGACCAAACAAAAAAATGGCGATTAGCGCTTTCTTTTTCATAGTAAAAGCTTTAGTTAACTAAGCAAATGCTCAACCATTTTAAAAGACTACTACACTCCTTTTTCCACAAATTATGCTTACAATTGTCATTTCACTAAGGGATCAAGTCCAAACAAAATATTGACAGTGCAACATCACCGTTAAATAGGGGGATTTGCATCTTGGGAAGTATAATGTTTTAATACACCGGCTTCATGTTTTTTTGTTTCCAATAGGAAATGATAGGGATAAAGGGCCCTAATTTATGTTGCACGACAGAAAAACTGTCTTTATACGGCCCGGTACCATAGTCAATAGCCTTTTCTTCAGGAAAAGGATAGTCGCTGGTGTTTTGGGTGTGCGGTCTTTGATGAATGGCATCATCGTTTATAAACGCAGCAATATCCAATGATTCCTCGTCTGTTAAAAATGGTTTATCCCATCTGGCTTTATCATAGGGCATATTGGCCTTAAGCCATTGCGCCATTTTAATGATGCGGTGCATACTTGATCCCGGTTGATACCCGTTGGCTCCCCATAAAGGAGGATAGTTATAACCACGATGATCAGCACGCAACATACCTTCGCCATTGGCGCCATGACAACGCTCACAATACACTTGGAAAAGCTGCCCTCCCTTTAACGTGCTTGCGGCCCTTGGGGGGAAATTTATCTCCAAATTTTTTGACCCTGTAAACGCCTGCTGTTTGGGGGCAAATTGGTTGATCCATTTCAGGTAAGAGAGGAATGCTACCATCTCGTGGCTGTCCAGCGGCAGTGGTTTACCGTTATGTGGTCTTTCGATGCAATTATTAACACGCTCGGCAAGTGTTAGCACTTTTCCTTCTCTTGCCCGGTATTGAGGATAATTGTCGTGCGCTGCAATCAGGCTAAATGAAAATGGCTTGGTTCCGGCTTCCTGGTGGCAATTGGTGCAGTTCATTTTATTGCCCAGGTATTTTCCATTCTTTCCTTCCGGGCCGATGTAATAGGCTGTGTTCCGCATCAATTCTAGTCCATAGCGAACTTCATCCCCAAATTTATTTTGAGGTATTTGAGAAAAATCCACCTTTATCAGGTCTGCATTTTGTTGTTTCTTATCCCCGCTTTTATAGAAGAACCCGAGAGTGATCGCGACCAGCGCAATCAATAATCCGGTACCGATAGCTTTTCTCATGTCAATTGTTTATTGTGGTCTTTGCCATTGATGGTTGTCTGTAGAGACCTGGTGTTAACCTGTCTCCTGAAATAAACTCTGCCCTGTAACTGGCTATTTTGCTACTGTGCAGCTCCCATAAAAAATTGCCCTTTATATTTGTTAGTACCACCGTTTTTTTATTTGCTGAGCATGTCAGCAACGTAGTATCGTTGATCAGATAGCTGCTTCCCATTCTTTCGGAGTATAAAGAAGGGGGGAGCCAGGTTTCAAGCATCAGCGTGGCTTTTTTGGAAACCGGGTTTAATTGAAAGGCCAGGGTTCTTGATCTCTTTATATCAGCGCCATTATCAAAGACCATCAACCAGTGTTTTTGATTGATATGTGCTGCA
This sequence comes from Bacteroidota bacterium, assembly GCA_003175695.1. Taxonomy (GTDB): domain Bacteria; phylum Bacteroidota; class Bacteroidia; order Chitinophagales; family Chitinophagaceae; genus Puia. Next base: position 2,263 of record PSRA01000053.1, read on the forward strand.
TGTGACTGTTGAAATATGCTTAGAAAAGGCAGTTGAAAATCGCCACCCTTGCCAAACTTCCACATCACTTGGCCGCTTTTTGCATTTATTTTCCATACCTGACCTAAGTTGTAAAAAGAAACCAGGTAATTGTCATCGCTGTCAAATGAGATGCTGTTGGTATGCACCCAGTCTTTTTTGTTTTTGATAATGTTCTTATCCTGCAATGGGTTAAGAACATCAAAAATGGTCCATTTCCATAATTGCTGGCCCCGCCTGTTCATAACTATAATGCCATCGCCCCTCACAGTATCTTTAACCGTCCCTCCTATTCCACTCAGGTCGTAGATCCTATCCTCACTGGTGAGGGCAACGATTTCATTTTTGTTGTTCAACAGTATGTCATGATGAATGACCTCTTTAAAACCTCTCTGCCCTTTTTTAAGAATCATTAGAGTATCCCCCCGTAGCGATAATTCAAGAATCGTATTACCATAACCCGGGTCGTTTTCTTTTGCTCCTACCAGGCAAAGAAGCGTGCCCTGTGTTGTAAAACGCACCACTTTAAACCCGGCCTCCTTCGATTGGTGTGACCAGATGATTTTTCCTTTTACATTCACTATTTCAATGATGCCGGGTACTTCCCGGCTATATATCAATGTATATCCTTTTTTAAAAATTAGTGGTAACGATCTCATATTGAGACAGGTAAGAGAAAGGCTGTCAGAGGGCAGATTTGCCCTATTCCGAAAGTAATATCTCGCTACTCCTGCGAATCCATTTTGGGGCATTGAGCCACAAATCAAAAACAGCATTGATATAGCCAATAAAGTTGTTTTCACTCCAACTGATTATTAGAAATAAGTTTTCCCTTTCAAATTCATACTCACCGTGCCGGCTATGACACTTAAATTTTTTGATGTTATAGTAACTGTGCCCGTTACATTTAATGGGGAAAGGCCATTAAATATGTTAGGGTTGCAACCTTGTGCAGAACCTTTACTTATTGTAAAGGTACCGGTGAAAGCGCCGCCTCCGTTTTCAATGAGTGTTCTGAAGTTTGTAGACAGCACACCGTATAATGATTGTTGATCGCCGTCAAAATAAAGACCGAAATTGGTGGTATGGATATCCTTTATTAAAGAAGTGTCTGCAGTTTCATAGACATAAAAGGCATACTTTCCTAGCGGAGCGAAGCTGCCCGTGCCGTAACCGTACGTACTATCAACCCAGTAACAAGGGACATAGTAACAGCCGCCCTCGTATTTGTCATAAAAGACAAATTCGCCAGTCAGATTGATATCCAGATCATATGCTGATACAATTACGTTAATGGATACTGTATCTTTTGCTGATAAACCTTGGGCATTGGTGACCGTCAACTCAAATTGATACATACCTGCTGGAAGTTTGAGAGACACTTTGGGAGCAAAAATGGTTGGAAAATACAAAGGGGGAGCTTGAATGACTGCCCATGCATAGGCACTTATCTTGCTCGAAGCATCTGTGGACCCACTTCCATTTAGCATGATTGATGCAGTTGTATCACATGATGTAAGCACAATCGTAGTATCTCTGCCTGCGTTAGCAATAGGTGGAGCAATAGGTGGATGTGGTTTTATTTCTTTTTTGCACGCATAAAATATCCCAATTGCAGAAACCAAGAAGAATAAAAAAGCAATAATTGTCCTTTTCATATTCAGGTTTTAAGTGTGTAGATTCATGACCAGTGGCGTCCCAACTATTGGGTGTTGCGAACTTGCGTCGCTTCATTTAAAACTTTAATTTCCATACCACATTAGCAAAACTGCTACTCCCATTTATTTGCCCCCCTGCAACGTAAATTTCATTATTGACCGAAACCACTGCTTCACCACGAAACGTTGCGCGCAACACCCTTATTGACCAGGCTTTACTTGGCACATCATAAATGTCTAATTGATTTCCAGACGCATCGTCGGGACCGTTAGTCCACCCTGGGAAGAATACAACCTTATCACTTGTTTTCACTCCACTGAAATCTGCCCGTGGCGAAAAGTTCTCAATTGAAGAAATACCATTGCCTGCATTTCTTATTTCAGCGTTATCGTAAAGTGAATAACCATTCCAATAAGAAGACATGGCTCCACCAGCCCAAATAATTTCATTGCCTGCCAGTATCCCTACATGTCCGGTCCTGGGATTCTGTAGTTGCGAAGTTGACCAGGTATTTGAATTGTAATCGTAAATATCAATGACAGAAGAAATGTTATGTATGTCATAAATGCCCCCCGCAAAATAAATTTTACTTCCAACAGCTGTCGCCGACAATTCATACCTGCCTGCACTCAACGAGGCCTCTGTCCATGAATGGGAATTGTCGTCGTAAATATCCACTATATCCAATCCACCGGTATAGCCCCCCAAGATGTAACTAAAGCTGGCACCTCCGGCAAAAAATATTTTATTCCCTAGTGTGACGGCAGCCAGATAGGCTCTTGGGTAACTTAGTTCCGAAGTTGACCATGTATTTGTCGCTGCATCATAAATATCCACCCTTGATGTTATAGACGTTCCGTTGTCAGCATCTTCTCCACCCGCAAAAAAGATTTTGCTTCCCAAGGTCGCTACTGCCATTCCCTGTCTTGCCTTTACAGAAAGTTCCGCTTTAGACCAATTTTTGGTTATTGTATCATAAATATCCACTCGCGATGAATAACCGGAAGAATCAATTCCGCCTGCGAAAAGTATTTTACTCCCCGCTGAGGCAGCAGACATGCCAAATCTTGGGGACGATAGGGAGCCAATGAGCACAAAGTCGGCAGAATCAATTGGTGTGTTAGGAATCGATGAGTAATTAGAATTAGAATTAGAATTAGAATTAGGATTAGAATTAGGATTAGAATTTGAAGTAGGCCGGTTGGCGGGAAATTGAGTTACAGTATCTTTTTTACAAGCAATGATGATTACACTAACTGCGAAGAATAACAGTAGTCCGTGGTAAAATATTCTTTTCATAACTTAGGGCTTAGGTATATGAAAAAGTTACTCCTAACCATATCAGCATGAGCAATGGGAATTTCATTCCGCTAGATTCAAATCAGCTCCGGAAAAGAAAATGCACCTCGTAATTGAGATAACAAGCGGACATTTAGTTAAACCCATTTTCATAACAACGATGATAAGGAAGACTAAGTTAGATTGATCTTTCTGCATTCAAAGTGTTACACGTCTAAAGTATCTTTTTTTAGAATTAATGCAGATAAAAAATGCAGGTGGTATTCATGATACAAAAACAGCAGTTCGTCGTGGAATGCAGGTAGTTAGTCTCTTTTGAATGACAGGTGAATGGAAGCACCACCAAATGTTTACCTTGTGCAGGATAGCAATGAAAACATTCGACTATAATGATTTTATTTTCTCGTCGCGATACCGTTTAAGGCGGCATATATTTTTTTGGACGCAGCACATAATTTTCTGGACTCTTTTTATGACTTTTTTGGAACTCCTCAATGGCGGCTCAATAGACATTCCTCACATCGCGCCACGTATTTCTCTATTCCAAAATCTGGTCCGGAATTTTATCTGGTTGCCCGCGGATATCCTGTATGGTTATTCGATTGCCTATACAATAGTCCCTGCATTCTTATTAAAAGGGAAATATGTTCAGTTTGCTTTAGCCGCAGTGCCATGGATCATGGCCGGTCTGCTTATTAATTACTTCTTCAGGATATATATTTATATTCCGACACAGGAAGCCTTGAACTTTTATCCAATCGCGAGAGGTGGTTGGCAAATGAACAGCTATTTAATCCTGGCATTCACTGCGGCAAATATTACCATTCTTAGATTATTTAAATACTGGTTAAAAAAACAACAGGAATGGCTACTTGCTGAAAAAGAGAAACTGACAGTTGAACTGCAATTGCTGAAAGCCCAGGTGCACCCTCATTTTCTATTCAACACGTTAAACAATATTTATTCTTTTTCTCTTGAAAATTCATCCAAAACCCCAGGTTTGATTCTAAAACTTTCTTCTTTGCTTAGTTATATACTTTACGATTGTAACAAGGATGAGGTAAGATTAGAAAAAGAAATTGAGATCATGAAAAATTATGTTGACCTGGAAAAAGAACGTTATGGTAATACACTTGACATATCCTGGACGGTGGCAGGAGAGGTAAAAGATAAATTCATCGCACCTCTGTTGCTGCTTCCTTTCCTCGAAAATGCATTTAAACATGGTGTCTCCAACCAGTTGGAAAAACCCTGGTTAAGTCTGGAAATCGTCACAAATGAAAATGTAGTAAAATGCAAAATGATTAACAGCAAAAACCCGCTTAATGCAGAGAAAAAAAAGGGAATTGGGATACAGAACGCAATAAAACGACTGGAGATTATATACCCTGGTAAACACGAACTCAAGATAACGGATGAAGGGATTTTTTTTGTAGTTTCATTAATGGTGAATTTAAATAGGAATGGAATAAATAGTGATGGTCATCTGCTAAAAGTTTAAATATTTTTCTTTAAAAGCTGCATCATGAAAATTCGCTGTTTGCTGATAGATGATGAGCCCCCGGCTTTAAAAGTATTGACATCTTATATTTCAAAAATAAGCGGTTTGGAAATAGTGGCGCTGTGCAAAAATGCAATTGAGGCGCTTGATGCTTTGCAGATAAAACAGATTGATGTTATTTTCCTGGATATTAAGATGCCTGAAATTTTAGGTACCGAATTTTTAAAGAATTTATCGCATCCGCCAAAAGTAATATTCGTTACTGCCTACCGTGATTATGCAGTGGATGGCTTTGAACTGGATGCGGTGGATTATCTGGTAAAGCCTGTTTCATTTGAACGATTTTTCAAAGCCATTACAAAATTGAATCGCCTGATGGGCCAGGAAATAACGCCGGCTATAGCTGAAAGCAAAGCTGTACCGGAGGGTTTTGTTTACATAAAAGTGGAAAAAGGGATGAGGAAATGTTTTCTGAATGACATTTTGTATGTGGAGGGATGGAAAGATTATGTCAAAGTTTTTTTGGTAAATGGCAAAATGCTGTCAGTGCGCCAGACAATGAGTGCGATGGAAAATCTTTTATCCGAACATTTATTTCTCAGGGTACATCGCTCCTATATGGTTGCACTCAATAAAATAACGGGCTATAATGGACTCTCCATCCAGTTGGAAGGAAAAGAAATTCCCATTGGGCGGCTATATAAACAAATTGTTATGGAGAAACTGCAGGCGCATTAATTGGTTTGGTTTTTTGCACCGATCAATTCTCTCCCACAGGTATGGGAAATTCTACCCATACATGGTCGTTAGGCCTGTCTAATGGCAGGTATCCCAGCTTATCATACCTCCGCATATCTATCCACCGGTGCCCCTCAAAAAAGAGTGAGTATCGTCTTTGATTAAGCACTTCTGTTATCAGCGTATCCTTAGTCATTGCTCGGCTGTAGGGGGGCAGGTTATGCCCGCTCCTGATTACATTAATGGCTTTCACGCCATCTGCAAGATCAGCCGATTGAATACTTGCTTCTGCATAAATTAATATCAGTTCTTCATTCCTTATGATGGGCAGCAGGGCTGTGCTTGACGTATACACCCATACATCCCGGTCACTGCTAAGACCAGTGAGCGAGGCGACAGACGAGCGCAGAGTTGCTTTGCCAATTCTGTCATCGCCGGCCTCTATCTCAGCGGCATACGAAGGATGTGCCACTCTTATTTCACCGGTTTGGTTTTGCGGAATAAACATTGGATTTAACTGATCACCTGCTCCTGTACTAAATACGTGATTAACTCCGAAGTAAAAGTTTTTTGTCAGGTCAAAAAATGATTCGCCGATTGCGGTTAAAGCCTGGCTCCATTGCTTACGGTAAATGGCAACGCGGGCTGCCAGTGCACGATTTACCTGACTAAGCCCTGCGGCATCTCCGAACGCTTCAAAACCGGGAAGAGGAAATACGACTGAAGCATTGCTGAGATCTGTTTTTGCAGAATCAAGGAGCGCTGCAATAGCAGTAAGCCCGTCATCATATCCCACAAACGGACCCAGGTGATTGGGATCGGCCACATCCACCCTGATGCCATTTGAATAGGTGAGATTAAGATTAAGCAATAATTGATATGCCTTAATTGTCCTAGCAAAACCGACATAACCGTTTTTTTCAGCATCGCTGATCAGCGTTGAGTTTGTGGCCGCTTCTATGAGCAGGTTACAATTTTTTACAACGCGGTAACGCGCTGCCCATGGATCGGTAATATAAAAATTGCTATTGGTCAGCGTAGTGGTGCCGGCACCGAGTAAATCGGTGACGTACCTTGGCTCTGATCCTGAGAAACGGTAGCCTTCCCGCCCTATGGATCCTACGTCATCAAGATAGTAAGCAAGGTTGTTGCGCATGCCTGACAGGGTCCCGCTTAAAAGATTATCCAACTGACTTTCTGAGGCATTTCCCGAGAACTGTTCAATAGTCGGGCCATTGAGGTTGCCGTAATCCTTCTTGCAGGAGTAAAAGCAAACAGTCAGCGCAGATATTAGAACTGCATGTATATAAGTAATGCGTTTCATTCGATGTTTTGCTTTTTCACATATGTATTCCTGTTAGTAATGATCAGATTTATGATGCGTTAGAAATCTATGGCAATGTGAAATGTGGCACGTTTAGAAGCCGGATAAGGATCTATATCGTCACCCGTAGCGAATCCTGTACCGAAATTTGAAACCTCCGGATCATAGGATTTGTATTTTGTAATTGTGAAATAATTATTCAGTGAAACTCCTACTCTTATCTTTTTAATAAATGAAATGAAGCTTAATTTATCAAACGTATAATACAGTCCTATTTCTCTCAGACGGAGGTAACTTGCATCTTGTACGAATATGGCTGCAGAGCTTCCAACCTGCATCTGCCTATAGACTCCATCCGGTACACCGAGTTTATTTGTCACTTTATCAAAATCGACACTTGTCTGACCAAAATCATTTTGCCAATTAGTTAAGTTGCCGTTATCACCACCTTTCTTCCAGTGAAGCAGGAAACTTAGGCTTAGTTTATTCTTAAAAGTAATTTCGTGATATGTATTCATCTGGAATTTTGGATCCGTATCTCCGAGAACACCTGCGCCTGCACCATTTAAGCCCACAATTTGGGTGGCAGATTTACCCTGCTCAATCTGGGGGGAAGCAAATACAAGCGATCCCAGTGGAACAGGTGTAAGAATATATCGTGTAACCAAAGATCTGTTGAGCCAGAAATTAACAGACGCATTCCATATGATGGTATTCGATGCGACCGGTCTTGCATTAAGGCCTATCTCGATTCCCCGGTTTCTCAGGTCGCCTGCGTTAACCCATTGACTTGAAAACCCTGAAGAGGAAGGCAATTGTGCCCGCATCAGGAAGTCAAATATTTTTTTGATATAGTAAGTAAATTCAAGACCAAGCCGGCTTTTCAGCAGACTGAAATCAACTCCCGCTTCTAATTCGGCTTGTCTTTCCGGTTTTATGGACGGATCTCCTTTTTGAGTGTTTACCAAAGCGCCTGGGTTACCTGCGATATTTGATATAACCAGCGTAGTGAACTTACTGCCGTATGCGGGAACATTGGTTGCCTGACCATAAGCCGCCCTTACTTTCATGTTGTCAAATAAACTGCCTTTTATCAACGCTAGTCTTGTAAGGTTTACTGACAGACCCGCTTTTGGATATGCATAATATTTGCCTGCATCTCCATTATTGCTCGAACGGTCAAAACGGACACCACCTGTTAAGGTGACCGCATCGTGAATGGACGCTTCTTCCTGAACAAAAAAACCATCATTTAGAAACTTTGCCCTGAACTGGGTTGCATTTAATGCACCTGCCTGATCAACATTTAACTGGCCGGAAATAACGTGTGTTGCTACATTGATCAGATTATTGTAATCGCCGGTTTCGCTTGTAATACCGGCGGAAGTTGTAAATGATAAATCGCCGGAAGCCGCAAAATTGTTAACTAATGAAAGAATAAAATTGGTGTTCAGATTCCGGGTCGTTCCCAGGATAGATGTTCCTTTATCCACAACCTGAAACTGCAGATTGCTGGGGAATAGAGCAGTTGTTTCGAGGTTGTAAAAATCGAAGCCGCCCCTTCCAATAAATTTTGTGATACTCCGACTGCTTTTTTGCAGATTTGCTTCAAGGTCCAGTCCCGTAGCAAACCTGTTTACTGCTTCGTTGTTTGTCATCAGGGCAATTGTCTGCAAAGGATTGGATCCGGCAAACGGATTCGCAGGGTAATTCCCAAATTTGTCGGGATGCAGTTGTGCAAAACCGGGGGTTGATGACAGAGCAATACCTATCGAAGTCCCGGTATTATCATTTCCCGTTAAGCCTCTGTCCGAAGAAGAGTTAATATAATTTGAACTGATACCTATTTTAATATTATCATTAATCCGGTGATCAATATTAAAGCGGAGACTGGTGTTACGGTATCCCGTACCTTTTATAATACCGCCCTCATCCTTTTGGGCTACTGAAAAATAGAAATTTGTTTTTTCACCGCCACCGTTCATACTTATTACGGTATTCCTTGCAAATCCCTTGTTTCCATAAACTTCTTTTTCATAATCATAAATTTCACCCGCAGCTTGCGCAGCCAGAAACTGCTGCCTTAATGCTTCACTTGCAGCCGAATCAGATGAAAGACTGGCTGCCCTTTCTGCAGTAAATTCACGGACGCCCAATAGCCTTCCTACCGAAACCTGCCCGAGATCCTGCGAAACAGTAATGTTCGTTCTACCAGGTTTGCCTCTTTTAGTAGTAATGATGATGACACCTCCGGAAGCCCTCGAGCCGTAAATGGCGGCGGCGGAAGGACCTTTTAGAATTTCGATATTCTCAATGTCCTCAGCACGAAGATCCGCAATCCGGCCAGAGGGATTATCCTGATTTGATGTTATACTTCCACCGCGGCGAGCCTTTGTAACAGTATTTAAGCCGGCAGATGTAAAGCTGTTGTCCATGAATACACCATCAAGCACATACAGGGGTTGTGTGTTCCCAAAAACAGAAGTAACACCCCTTAATTTAACAGAAATTCCTCCGCCGGGTGCTCCACTGTTGGCATTAATGTATGCACCGGGAATTTTGCCATTTAATGCCGCATCGAAAGTCTGCGCAGGTGCCACACTATTTAATTCTTTACTTGAAATAGTTCCTACGGCGTTGGCAAGGTTTCTTCTCTTGACCGAGGTAGCAAGACCTGTTACAACTACTTCCTCCATTTTTGTAAAATCTTCTTCCAACCTGATCAGGGAATTTGCTGATAAAGAATCTGCTTGCATTATTTGTGATTTAAAACCGCCGTGACTGATAATAATGGTTGAATTAGCAGGAACATCTAATTTAAATTTTCCATCTACATCGCTTACAGTCCCGCGATAAGTATTTTTAACAACCACGCTGACGTTGGGCACAGGATTATCACGGGGATCCGTGATCCTGCCGGTGATCGTTTTCGCTTGTGCAAGTAAAAGGCAAGGGAAGAGCATAATAAGCAATATCCTTACTACGTGTCTTGTTGTTTGTCTCATCGGGGTTCCTGTTGGGTTATTGCATAATCAAAATAGGTAGGACTTCAAGAAGCTTTGAGTAAAGTGCTTATGGTCAAAAGCCAAAGCCCATCATGGGCATTATCACGCAAATGGGTAGGCTGAATTTCACTGACGCAATTGAGTTAAGTAAGCGGGTTATTACAGGATTCGGAATTGAAACCGACCGTTAGGAGCAACCGAGAAGATACATTTTTTCAAAAAATCTGCAAAATTTAAAATCCTGACCCGGTGGATTATGTATTTGAACAAGAGGATATGCCGAATGGGATTTAGACCTTAACTGCGGAAGTCTTGTAAGTGTTTTGGCATGGCCTCTAGCCTGCTGTGGATCTATTTTCCTCATTGATGATCCGCATGGAGGAGACCCGACAAATTTTTACTTTTTCTCATGTGGGTTGTCCGTTCCTGCTAATTTTGATAGCCTATCCCAGCTACAAACTCTTCCGACTAAATAAGTACCTGTCTGCTGCATTGTATTAATTAGCCATTAGAATTATTGTATTTTTAATCCAGCATCTTGCAAGCCCATATGAATTTTAGCCGTTTATTTCACTTTCTACCATACCTGTCAGTATTTAAAATAACGCACAGGAGAGTAATGAGCTGGGGAAAGATCGTCTTTCCTGCTTCTTTTAAATTATTCCTTAGTATTTGTTTGCTTTTCTCCTCCAGACCCAATGCCTGGTGCCAGGCCTCT
>PSRA01000264.1 GCA_003175695.1 Bacteroidota bacterium
TCTTCTCTCCATTTTAACAAAATACCCTGCTGTTCCTGGGAAACGATCCCCTGTTCTATGGCTAAAGAGATCAGGTTTTCATAATTGGTCAGTGAGCGAAATTGAACGCCAGCGGCCTCAAAAGCCTTTTTCCCTGCGTCAAAGCCATAAGTAAATATGGAAACAAGACCTATGACCTGCAATCCCGCCGCCTTTAGCGCGTCTACGGCCTGCAAACTGCTCTTGGCTGTTGATATCAGATCTTCAATGACAATTACTTTTTTGTTTTTTTCGTAAAAACCTTCTATTTGGTTGCCTAATCCGTGCTCCTTCGGTTTGGACCTTACATAGATGAAAGGCAGTTTCAATTGATCAGCCGCCATGGCTCCCCACGGAATTCCGGCAGTCGCCACACCCGCCAGCCATTCTGCTTCCGCAAATTCTTCAAAAATCAGGTTGCACATTTCTGATTTTATGAACTCGCGTATATACGGAAAGGATAGTACTTTTCGATTGTCGCAATAAATGGGGCTCTTCCAACCCGAGGCCCATGTAAAGGGCTCTTTTATATTTAAACGGATCGCATTAATTTGTAGAAGCTTTTCCGCAACTGCCTTTGCATTCGTCATGCTGTGAAGATAATGTGAATTCGCGAATTAATGGATTCGAAGGGCTGGATGAATACCCTCGCGAAAATTGGTGCCCGGCTTATACTTGTTACGGAAATTGGCAGTCAACCGCGGATCTAACTATTGACCATCCACATATGTTTATTAAAATTTACTTTAACGACAAGCCCCTTTTTTTATGTGATGAGTTTAATGAAGAAATTAATGGCTATGCTCATCACGATGATGCAGTCTTTATAGATGAATTTTCTTCGGCAGCTGTCAATTCAATGATCCACGAAATGAGACAGGAAAAGGTACATGCCGGCATATATTATCATCCTAAGCTCAATGAACTGCAAAAAGCCTTTTGGAAAAAATTCGTACTGGTGAAAGCTGGAGGGGGGCTGGTCCTGAATGAAAATGATGAGATTTTGTTTATGTGCCGGAGAAAAAAATGGGATCTCCCCAAAGGTAAACTGGATAAAGGTGAAACCATTGAGGAATGCGCATTAAGAGAAGTGAAAGAGGAAACGGGGTTGAACAAGGTAAAATTGAAAAAGCCTCTTACTGTAACTTACCATACTTACGACGAAAATGGAAAGCATATCCTGAAAGAATCACATTGGTTTCTGATGGAAGCCACAGGAAAACAGGAAATGAAACCGCAGGTTGAAGAACAAATTACAGAGCTCAGGTGGACAGATCAAAAACAGGTTGGAAAAATGCTTCAGGAAAGCTTTCCCTCGATTGTGGATGTATTTCAATCAGCAGGATATGATGTGAAGTGAAACGTTCGTCGCCGGCATTTACCGAGGGTAGATTTCGAACAGGGTCTTTTTAATTTTGCGGAAGCTGTCAACTGAAAAATTTACAATGATCTCAGACTAAGAATGAATACCGTTAACCTGCAAACGCAGATCAATCTGTCCTTCTCATCGATAATTTTAATATCCCAGACATGGGTGGAGTTACCAAGATGAAGAGGCTCTGCTTTTGCAGTTACAAAGCCCTGCTTAATGCTGCGAATATGATTGGCATTGATCTCTACACCTACGCAGTAAAATTTATCCTGGTCAATAACCATTGCGGAACCTATGCTCCCTACCGTTTCGGCAAGGGTAACCGAAGCACCTCCGTGTAGAATTCCATAAGCCTGCCTCGTCCGATGGTCAACTTCCATGCGGGCTTTAAGGTAATTGTCGCCTACCTCTGTGAATTGAATTCCTATGAAGTGATTCATCGTCTCGGTTTCATATGATTCGAGATCAGCGACTGACAATGAAGGGTTGAACCAGATAGACATAAATTTAGACTTTGCTTTTAAGGGATCGGGCAACTACATCGGGAAGAAATGGTAATGCATTACCCCCGTTTCGCAAAACATCTCTTACTAATGTAGAAGCTACAGATGTATATTGAGGAAGACAGGTTAGAAAGACTGTTTCAATGTTTTTATCCAGGCTGCGATTCATATCCGCAATAGCTTTTTCATATTCGAAATCATTTACGTACCGGATTCCCCGCAAAATATAATTGGCTCCAACTTCCTGGCAGCATGCGACGGTTAGACCTTCATACACAACGGCCTTAATTTTAGGGTTGTCTCTAAAAATTTCCCGAATCCAATACAGCCTTTGTTCTTCGGAAAACATGGGTTCCTTGTTGACATTGCGGCCAATGCCAATGATCAATTTGTCAAACAAGCCAAGGGAACGATTGATGATATCGAGGTGACCAATCGTTATCGGATCGAATGTGCCTGGAAAAAGTGCAATGCGTTGCATCAGTTTTCAAATTATGATTTGCAAAAAATACGGCAGAATTTCGAAACCGGATATCAATTTTTCTGTTCTTTTCCTCCTGCCAACAAATATAAAACGGCCATCCTCACTGCGACTCCGTTTTCAACCTGCTGTAAAATGATTGATTGTTTGCTGTCGGCTGCGTCACTGTCAATTTCCACTCCTCTGTTGATAGGGCCCGGATGCATGATCAAAATTTCTTTCTTTAGGCTGTCCAGGATTCGTTTGTTGATGCCATAGGCGAGGCTATACTCGCGCAACGAAGAAAATAGCACCTGGTTTTGCCTTTCCAACTGAATGCGCAACACGTTTGCGACATCACACCATTCCAGAGCCTTGCGAAGGTTGTATTCCACCTGCACATCGAAGGCCTCTTTCATGTAGACAGGTATCAGTGTCGGCGGCCCGGCCACCATTACTTCGGCTCCCATTTTCTTTAAGAGATAAATATTGCTGAGTGCAACCCTCGAGTGCATGATATCACCAATGATTGCAATTTTCCTTCCTTCTAGCGTTCCCAATTTCTCACGGATCGAATATGCATCCAGGAGAGCTTGCGTGGGATGCTCATTGATTCCATCACCTGCGTTGACGATGGATGCGGGAATGTGTTTGGCCAGGAAATGTGGTGCTCCACTTGCACTATGCCGCATAACGACCATGTCCACTTTCATGGAAAGGATATTATTCACCGTATCCAGCAGGGTTTCTCCTTTTGAAACGGATGATCCGGAAGCAGTGAAATTGATTGTGTCGGCAGAAAGCCTTTTTTCGGCAAGTTCGAATGAGATCCGCGTCCGCGTGGAATTCTCATAAAATAAATTCACGATAGTGACATCGCGCAAGGTGGGTACTTTCTTGATAGGCCTTTGCAGAACTTCTTTAAATTCGATCGCGGTGTCTAAAATAAGTTGAATATCAGTCGGCTGGAGGTCTCTAATGCCAAGAAGGTGTTTGGAGCTAAGTTGCATTAGAATGCGAAGTTAATGGCAATTAGTGAATAGCCAAAATTCAATGGATCTGTCGCAGACAAGTCAATCTATCAGCACCACTTCTTCTTTCCCATCTTTTTCCCTCCAGAAGACCTTCACTTTTTGCCCAATGATTGAATCAATTGACTGACCGGTATAATCTGATTGAATGGGTAATTCCCTGCTGAAACGTCTATCTATCAGGATGCACAACTCTACTTTTGCCGGTCTTCCAAAATCCTGCAATGCATCTAGTGCAGCTCGAATTGTGCGACCGGTGTATAATACATCATCTATCAGGATTACATTCCTTTTTTCAATGGAGTAGGGGATTTCAGTCCGGTTGAGCGCATGCAAACCCTGCCTCACATCGTCCCTATAAAAAGTAATATCTAATTTGCCGTATTGAATCTTATCAGTTGGCACTTCCTTGGAGATTTCTTTTACAATCCGGTTGGAAAAAAAAATACCCCTTGGTTGAATGCCGATAAGAACGGTATTTTCCAGACCTATATGGTTTTCCAAAAGCTGATAGCTCAACCTTTGTATAGTGATGGCCAATTGTTCTTCTGTGAGAATGGTCTTCAAGAAAAAATATTTGTATAAAAATAGGGGAATCCTTTAAATATCAGACCATGTTGCAAATTTCTGTACCTGCCTGATCTAACCGGTGGAGCGTTTAGGATTCCTGCATGAATGGATATTCGTACGAAGTGGGCGGATTAAATGTTTCTTTAATTGTTCTTGCACTCAACCAGCGGTATAAGTTCAGAATTGAACCTGCTTTGTCGTTGGTTCCCGAGGCCCTTGCTCCTCCGAATGGCTGTTGACCAACTACAGCACCCGTGGGTTTATCATTAATATAAAAATTGCCAGCGGCATGTCTGAGTTTTTCTGTAGCCAATGTTATGGCTGACTTTTCCTGGGCTATAATGGAACCCGTCAGCGCATAAGGGGAAGTGTTATTTACAAGGTCAAGCGTTTCTTCAAATTTATTTTCGTCGTATACATAGACAGTCAGCACCGGCCCGAATATTTCTTCACACATCGTCACATATCCCGGATCCTTTGCTTCAATCACCGTGGGTTCAATGAAATAGCCTTTGGATTTGTCCGTGTTTCCTCCTACCCAGATCACAGCGTCTTTATCTTTCCGGGCCTGGTCGATATAAGATTTTATTTTGTCAAAGCTCTTTTCGTCGATGACGGCATTGATGAAATTGCCAAAATCCTCAATGCTCCCAATACGGAAGCTGTTCACACCAGCAATTAATTTCCTTTTTACTTCTTCTGCGAGATTGCTTGGTATATATGCCCTGGAAGCAGCTGAACATTTCTGTCCCTGGAATTCAAAAGCGCCTCTCAACAGGGCTGTTACCAAAACATCGGCATCAGCAGAAGAGTGGGCTAGTACGAAATCTTTGCCTCCTGTTTCTCCTACAATCCTTGGGTAAGATTTATAGATCCCCATATTTTCGCCGATTGTCTTCCACATATTATTGAAGACACCGGTCGAACCAGTAAAATGAACTCCTGCAAATGATGGATGAGAAAAGCAGCCTTTTCCTAAAGTAGGTCCATCAACATAAATCAGGTTGATTACGCCATCGGGAAGTCCAGCCTCAAGTAATATTCGCATGAACATCTGGGCGCTAAAAACCTGCGTGTGGGCCGGTTTCCAAACCACCACATTCCCGCACATGGCAGCTGACGTGGGAAGGTTTCCACCAATGGCAGTAAAATTAAATGGTGTGATAGCCAGCACAAATCCTTCCAGCGATCGATATTCCATCCTGTTATGAATGCCCGCACTACTATTAGGTTGTTGTCGGTATATTTCGCTTAAATAATGAACATTGAATCGAAGGAAATCGATAATTTCACAAGCACTGTCAATTTCGGCCTGGTATACACTCTTACTCTGACCCAGCATGGTCGTGCCATTCATATAGGGTCGATATTTTGTGGCGATAAGGTCCGCCGCCTTTAGAAATATGGCTGCTCGATCTTCCCACGGAGTTTTTTCCCAATTCTCTTTAGCCTTGAGCGCAGCATCAATTGCCTGTTGAACATGCTTTTCATCTCCGGCATGAAAATATCCAAGTGTATGCGCTATTTCGTGAGGAGGGCGGATGGCTGTTTTCTTACCTGATCTGATTTCTTTTCCGCCAATGAACATGGGAATATCATGGGTAGCAGACTTTAACTCCTGCAACGTTTTTTTCAAACGCTTTCGTTCTTCTGTCCCGGGAGCATAGCTCAAAACGGGCTCATTTTGAGGCATGGGGTAGTTGAAATAGCCAATATTCATATATGAAAATTGAGGTGCAAAGATAAGCGAGTTAAGTTGGACGTCAGGATTCTGGAGTCGAAGTCACCGACTGTTGACTCCCAACAATAAGCTCCCGACTATTTAAGCCTCAGTCTCCTTCTCCATCATCAAATAAGCCTTGATAAATCCATCCAAATCGCCATCCATCACAGGCTGCACATTTCCTACTTCATAATCGGTTCTATGATCTTTGATCATTTTGTACGGATGAAAAACATAAGATCGGATTTGGGAACCCCACTCAATCTTTTTCTTGCTGGCGTTTGTCGCATTTTTGATCGCTTCTCGTTTGCGAAGTTCTTCTTCGTACAAACGGCTCTTCAGCATGGCCATCGCTTTTTCTCTGTTTTCTCCCTGCGTTCGTGCCTGTTGGCATTCGACTATAATACCACTTGGCTTATGCGTAAGTCGAACCGCAGTTTCCACTTTATTCACGTTTTGGCCACCTGCGCCACCGCTGCGGAAGAATGCCCATTCGACATCAGCGGGGTTCACCTGGATATCAATCGTATTATCGATCAACGGATATACATAAACGCTGGCAAAAGAAGTATGACGCCTGGCATTGCTATCAAAAGGGGAAATCCTGACGAGCCGGTGCACACCGCTCTCGGCCTTGAGCAGACCATAGGCAAAGGCACCATCGAATTGAAGGGTAGCACTTTTAATGCCGGCGCCCTCTCCATCCTGCAGATCCAGTTGCGAAACGTCCCATCCCTGCTTGTCTCCATACATTCGATACATGCGCATGAGCATTTCTGCCCAATCCTGGCTCTCTGTTCCACCCGCTCCCGAATTGATTTGAAGAATAGCAGGCAACTCGTCTTCAGGTTGATTCAAGGTACTTTTGAATTCTGCCTCCTCAATTTGGTTCAAGGCTCTATGATATGCCTCTTTGGTTTCTTCTTCTGAAGCTTCTCCAGATTTCCAGAAATCCATCAGGACAGCAAAGTCTTCCACAGCAGTATCGACTGAATGGTATAGCTTCACCCAATACTCATTTACCTTAATATTTTTCAGGATTTCTGTTGCCCGGTCGTTGTCGTCCCAAAAGCCCGGGCTTAATGTCAGCTGTTTTTCTTCACCGATCTTGTATTGACGATTCTCGACGTCAAAGAAACCTCCTTAGTCCTGCGAGACGGGACCTCATATCAATTAATTTTTCTTGTGTCATAACGAGAGCAAAATTAAACAAAATTACCCGATAGGAAGATTTCCGTCTGGATGGGTAATCAGTCAGACGCGATACATCTTAATTAATGGAGGTTAAACAAAGAAATGGTTATAAACCTTTCAAATTGCTGAATTAGGGTATGCATACTGTTTATAACCCTTTGAAAATTGTGAATAAGCAAGTGTAAAAGCAGTGAAGAAGAAGAGGCGAAAAAATTTGGATTTCGATTATTTGATATGCTATCTTTAGTTCACAATTGAGGAGCGGATATCCTTCACTGTGATGGAAGCGACTCAAACAAAAGCATCGGGTAAAAGTAAGGATGATCACTTGAGCAATTAAGTGAACAGAATTAACAAAGCTTGGTGCTTTTTGTTATTTCACGCAAGGGAATTGACAGTAGTCAGTTTTTCGGGTTGACGGTCTTTAGATACAAGATATTCGTCTAATCGGCAACCAATCCAAAGACTTCAATTAAAAAACTGTCAACTGTCAAATCTTCTGCGTGAAATAAATTCCCCAACCCAGTACCGTAGAATCCTTTCCACAAAAAAAGCCCTCAATTATGAGGGCTGTACCAAAAATCAATCAACCTATAATTACCGATTTGCCCTTGGAGGAGATTCCATGTTAGACTTAATCCACTTGGTTAACTGCTCCCGGGTTTGACCTGTCTTTTTTTGTAATCTTCCTAGCAATTCGTCTTCCTTCCCTTCTTCATATTTCAAGTCGTCATCGGTAAGACTGGCATAGGACTGTTTTAACTTTCCTTTTAAAACATTCCAATGGCCTTTTAATTCTAGCTTCTCCATAAGATTTTTATTTAGTTAATCAATCAAATCTTATGGGTTCAATTATTATACCATTTACTGCAGCTGTCAGATGCACCCGGCCGGGAGATGACATAAATCACAAAAAAAAATGTGCATAATTCAGTGCAAAACCGGTGCATAACAAGAGGTCAAAAAATTTGGAATTACATATCTGCAAGTATATCTTAGTAACACAATTGAGGAGCTGAAGTCTGTAAAAAGACAGAGGCAACTCAAAGAAAGCATCGGGTAAGTAAGAATATACAAGTTTAAGCGATTAAATAAGTATACAAAGACAGACTTGGTGCTTTCTAATTTTATTGAATCGGCAGATTTGTCGATTTTTTTTGTTTTATGCAAAGGGCAAGAATAGTTCAGATGTTTGGAGTCGCGCCGCAGGTGTCGAGAGTCTTCGAACCAAATCTTATTTGTACGGGTTCGCGATTCCTGGCTCCAGACTAATCCGGCAGCTTTGCATGAAACAACATAATTTGTGCTTTTATTGAAGTATGCCCATCGATTTAAGATCAGATACAGTAACGCTTCCAGTGCCCGGCATGCGGGAAGCTATCATCAATGCGCCCGTAGGGGATGATGTGTTCCGTGAAGATCCTTCAATCAATCAATTGGAGTCAATTGCCGCTAACCTGTTTGGAATGGAAGCGGCACTCTATTGCCCGACAGGCACCATGTCCAATCAAATCGCAATCAAGTGTCACACGCAACCCGGAGATGAAGTCATCTGTGATAGCCAGGCCCATGTTTACATTTATGAAGGAGGTGGCATCGCCTTTAATTCATCATCACAGGTAAAAGCCATTGAAGGGGATCGGGGAAGAATCAAAGCAGAGCAAATTCAGGCAGCTATTAATCCTGATGATGTTCACAGACCAAGAACGTCCCTTGTGTGCCTGGAAAATACTTCTAATCGCGGGGGAGGAAGCTGCTACGATCTGAATGACATCAGGAAGATTAAAGATCTGTGTTCTGAAAATAATTTGAGACTGCATCTTGATGGTGCACGTTTGTTCAACGCGCTGGTTGCAAAAGGTGAAAAGCCCAGGGACTATGGAGAAATATTCGATAGCATTTCTTTTTGTCTCAACAAGGGTTTGGGATGCCCAATCGGCAGCGTTTTGATTGGCAAAAAAGATTTTATTCAAAAGGGACGCCGAGTACGAAAAGTGTTTGGCGGAGGCATGCGACAAGCAGGATTTATGGCAGCAGCAGGAATATATGCCTTGGAACATCATATCAGTCGCTTACAGGAAGACCACGATCACGCACAACAGTTGGCAAAAATTTTATCGACTAAAAATTTCGTAGAAAAAATTCTTCCGGTCGAAACTAATATAGTCATCTTCGAAGTCAAGCCTCCCTGTACTGCAAAACAGATTGTGGATAAATTGCATGAGAAGCAAATACTCGCGTTCGCTATATCTGCAAACAGAATCCGATTCGTTACTCATCTCAATCTTACGCCAGAAAATATATCATTAGTTGCGAATGTAATTCAAGATCTCTGAAATGGGTAGACCAGGTTACAAGGGCGCAATGAAAACATCGCTGTGACCTTGGCGTAACTTTTGTGTCCCCTGGCACCCACTGCACATCAAAAATCATCTGGCTTCATTAATATTTTTTTATTTATTCTTCAGATCGCGCGTAAACCGCCAAAAGAAACGGAGTGTTTCTTATTTTTACTTTTTAATAACCCAATATGTTCCCTAAAATATCTCCGGTTCAAACAAAATCATGGCAATCACTCCAGGACCACTTTACAAATGAAATGCGTGGAAAAAGAATCAAAGACCTTTTTAAGTCTGATCCGACCCGCTTTCAATCTTTTTCTTTGTCTGATGACGAGATTCTTTTTGACTATTCTAAAAATATCATTACTAAAGAGACTATATCGCTTTTTCTGAATCTAGCTGCTGAATGCCAGCTGAAAGATGCAATTGAAGCCATGTTCAACGGAGAAAAAATCAATGAGACGGAGAACCGTTCTGTGCTTCACACTGCCTTGCGGAATTTTTCAGGAAATCCGGTTTACTCCGATGGGCAGGACGTAATGCCAGATGTATTCAGGGTACTGAATCAAATGAAGTCATTCAGTCAAAAAGTTCACCAGGGTGAGTGGCTTGGATTTAACGGCAAAAAAATAAAATATATCGTCAATATTGGAATCGGCGGAAGTGATCTGGGGCCGGTAATGGTGACCGAAGCCTTGAAGCCCTATTGGATCGAAGGAATCGAAACCCATTTTGTTTCGAATGTGGATGGCTCACAGATCGTTGAAACGCTGAAAAAAATAGAAGCCGATCAGACTTTGTTCCTGGTTGCCTCAAAAACTTTTACGACGCAGGAGACCATGACCAATGCTTACACGGCAAGGGATTGGTTTCTGAAAGCTTGCGGCGATGAGTCTCAAATTGCAAAACATTTTGTTGCTCTTTCAACCAATGAAAAGGAAGTCACAAAGTTCGGTATTGACCGTGCAAACATGTTTGAGTTTTGGGATTGGGTAGGAGGCCGGTATTCATTGTGGAGCGCCATTGGCTTGTCAATCGTCTTGACAATTGGCTATGAAAATTTTGAGAATTTGCTAAAAGGAGCACACCATGCGGATATGCATTTCCGGCAGCAACCTTTTGAAAAAAATATTCCCGCTATGATGGCCCTGATTGGCATCTGGTATAGGAATTTTTTTGGTTCTCAGACGGAAGCCATCCTTCCCTACGATCAGTACATGCACCGATTTCCTGCATATTTCCAACAAGGAAATATGGAAAGCAATGGCAAAGGAATGGATAGGAATGGGAATCCAGTCAATTATTCCACCGGGCCGGTCGTTTGGGGAGAACCTGGTACCAATGGCCAACATGCTTTCTACCAACTCATCCACCAGGGTACGATTCTGATTCCCTGCGATTTTATTGCTCCGGCGATCAGTCACAATCCTATCGGCGACCACCATGTGAAGTTGGTCTCTAATTTTTTCGCTCAAACCCAGGCATTGATGAATGGGAAAGGGAGGGAGCAACTGGTGCAGGAGAAAACTCCCCCGGACCTCATTCCATTTAAATTGTTCACGGGTAATCGTCCCACCAATTCATTTCTCATAAAAAAAATCACTCCCTTTACGCTGGGACAATTGATAGCATACTATGAGCATAAAATTTTTGTACAGGGAGTAATATGGAATATCTACTCATTCGATCAATGGGGTGTTGAATTGGGAAAGCAATTAGCCGGAAAGATATTGCCGGAACTCAAAAACGACCAGGAGGTGAACGCACACGATTCTTCCACCAATGGATTGATCAATTGGTTTAAGAAATCGCGTAATTGAAAAATGTCTTGTGGGCGAGCGACGGGTTTATTTCAGTCCGACGAAACACCCGCGAGCCAATAGTTCAATTGTACACCCATAACAAAATGGGCTTATCTGAATTGTCAATTATATCCGAAAGTTTTGCCAGGAAATTGCGCGACACCATAGGGCAGCCGAAACTGTTGCAAAGTGTCTCTGGATAAATTTCTTTGTCTGGAATAGGGCCAAAGCTGTGTAATACAATCCCTCTCTTAAAAGCGTTTGAATTGGTTGAATCCAACCCATACAATCTGTATGCCTTACCGAATTCACCTCGATACGAGGCGCCGACTTTATACCTCCCCAGAGAACTGCAGCCGCAATTCACTATGTTTGAAAATTTGGCTTGATCAAGGTAATGAGTATTGCAACTTCCATGTGAAACCAATCCTGAAAGGGTAACCGAATCTTTTCTCCTGTCGTAGACGAAGAATCGGTTCCTGCCGCTGCAAATCCCCATGTCGATAAAAAAGAAATAATCCGTAGAATATTTGTTTTGCTCGGCAAATCTTTCGACCTGGCCCAGGTAAGCGGTGAAGCTGGAATTTACGACCTGTATGGAATCCTGTTGAACAGGTGGTGAAACCGCAGGAGCTTTTTCGATCAAAGACGTCTTTCTGGACTTTCCCTTCCGGAATATATGACAGGATGTGGAAAGCACGACTGCGCCAACGATTAGGAAGATCGTGTGGACGGTTTTCATACGGATCACTTTGAAATTAAAATTAGAAATTAGTTATTAGATGCAAAACGTATTTATCCGGTAGTAATTACCACATCCCCATCGGGCCATGCTGAAATACCCTATTCCCAAACGTTAAGGAACAGTTCAGATAATCTCTTTGAAAATAAATTCATTATCAAAATAAAAATTGCAAAAAAACGTTTCTCTAATAAATATATATTTATTTTCGCTCTCGCTAATTCAGCTACCTTATGCAAATCCTTCAGAAAACTGCAGACAAGATTCGTATAATTACGAAAAGGCAACTCCGCATAACCATTAGCGTTCTCATTCTCGTCGTTTGTACCTTCTACTTCACCAATGTTCTCAGCAACAAATTCCATAACAGCGGAGAGGAAAAATCAGCGGTCATACCAGTCAAAAAAGATTCGGTTATCGAAGTAAAACCGGCTGTGCTGGACACCCTGCTTTATAGTCAAAAACTCGCAAAAATAACCAATGGGGACAGTTCCGGTAAATGGCCGGTGAAAACGTCTTTCCCCAATGTAGGTGCCATTCTGCCCTTCAAAAGAATTGTGGCTTACTATGGCAATTTCTATTCTAAAAAAATGGGTATCCTGGGGGAATATCCCGCACCAGAGATGCTGGACAAATTGAAAGCCGACATTAAAAAATGGGAGCGGGCTGATTCTACGATGGAGGTGCAACCTGCTTTGCACTATATCGCAGTGACTGCCCAGGGATCTCCGGGCAAAGGCGGAAAATATCGCTTACGCATGCCTTTTAAACAAATCGACTCAGTTTTGTCTCTCGCGGCAAAAATAAATGCTATCGTTTTCCTCGATGTGCAGGTTGGTATGAGTACGGTGCAGGATGAAATACCCTTATTAGAAAAATATTTGAAATTACCCCAGGTGCATTTAGGCATTGATCCGGAATTTTCTATGAAGACAGGTAAAAAGCCCGGCACCGTGATAGGGACAATGGATGCCACCGATGTCAATTTCACAATTAATTACTTGAGTAAACTCGCCAAAGACAACCATATTCCGCCGAAAATTCTCGTTGTTCATCGCTTCACCCAAGCCATGATCACCAATTATCGCAAAATTGAAACTAACCCCGACGTCCAGGTAGTAATGGACATGGATGGCTGGGGTGCGCAAGCGCGTAAGTTTACAAGCTACCGGGAATTCATTTATAAAGAACCGGTTCAATTCACCGGGTTTAAACTCTTTTATAAAAATGATTTTCGCGAAGCCAACAGCCGGATGCTTACTCCCGATGAAGTGCTTAAACTGAAGCCACAGCCTGTCTACATCCAGTATCAATAGTGGTTCGTTACGTGAACTAAACAGGATGCTTCTTGAAATAATTGTCAAGGGAGATCGGGCCACCTCCTTCGATGAGGAATATAAACAACAAAATGAGGATGACCAGGGCAAAAATCATCTCTGAACCCGAATTGGTGATGCCTTGTCTTCTGCTGATAAAAATGACAGCCCCCAGAAGAATTGGGATTTGAAAGAGGACTGCCCAACGGGTTAACAAACCAATGATGATCAGGAAGCCACCCAATAAGTGCGCCGAAGTGATCGCCAGCGGAAGCCAGTCAACGCTGTTCGACATGACGCTTCCAGCCAGCAGCTGATCCATCATGATCGTATTATTCAGGAATGAAATGCCTTTGATAAACAGGCTCAGACCGAGTGCAACGCGTAACACCACCAACCACTTTGGATGATGAGTAGCACTCCATCTTTCTACTTGTTGTAGTGTACCCATAAGTTAAAAATTGAGAATTAGAGGAAGAAGAATGGCTGTTTAAAGTTACGATTTTTCTCAGAAGGCGTCAATAAGACTGGGCCTTTTATTGTCTAGTGAGGATGTAGGTATTGGCGAACAATAAACCATCCCAATACACAAATAAGAAGTATCAAAACAATTGTTAAATAAATCCAGGGATATTCTTTAAGGCGCTTGCGCTCCCGCCTCAGTTTTTTGTCTTGCAAATGCTGATGTAATTGTTTGTTTAGTTGGTCGACATACCCTTGTAATTTGGCTTTATCAGGCATTTTTCCCAATCCTTCTACTGCATCCTGCATCAATTTGCTGCTTGCGATCCAATTCTCCATTTCTTCTTTATCATGCCCAGCCAATTTACCACTCAGATAATCCATGAGTTTCTGGTTGTCAACTTCTCTATTACTATTCGATAATATGTTAAACAATTCATTTTTCATTTTACGTTACCTTGAGTAATGAGTATTCATCAGGTGAGGTTAATTTTTATACATTTTTGCTCAGTTTCTTGTCCAGTAATATTTTCAGATTCCTTTTGCCATTCTGAATGTAACTTTTTACCTGCATCAGGGAATATCTCGTAATGTCGGCAATCTCCTGGTAAGACTTCTTCTCCAGGTAAAATAAGGTCAGGCATAGCCGTTGGTCCGGATTCAATTCGTCCATGGACATTGACATCAAGTCCAGCAATTGTTCTTTTTCGACGTGCTGGCTCAAAGAATTCTCCTCTTCTTCCGGGGTAATCACACCATCATTTACCGGAGAAATGTTTTTCCCCTGCCGATCCCTCAACTGCATGAGACAGTGATTTTTTGCCACCATATAAATCCAGGATCTAAAGTATGATACTTTGTATCTGTGTAATTCAGTAATCACCTTGAGAAAGATCTGTTGAACGCTATCCTTTGCTTCATCTTCATTCTTGAGATATTTCATGCAAACTCCAAATAACAGCAGAACATACCTTTCAAGCAGAATTCCTAACCAGTCATTATTGTGATCGATATAAAAATGATCTAGAATTTCCTGGTCCGTTAGATGATTATGGCTGCTTATTTTCACTTAGAAAAAATAGTAAAATTCTTTTTATAAGATGCCGGAATCGAAGATTTTCACAATTATTTTTGCTCCTGAGATCTGTTATATGGTGAAATAAATTGGATTATTTTTACCTCGAATTTAATTAAGTATGTCTTTTGCAGTTTGTTGTGTATCAATAAGTCCTTTACGATCAGAATCCTCACACAAATCGGAGATGGTGAGTCAACTTCTTTTTGGGGAGCGATGTCTGGTTCTCGATGAATCCAATAAAAATTGGGTGAGGATAAAATGCCAATTTGATGGCTACGAGGGCTGGTGTCAGGATACCCATGTTCGCAAATTAGACGAGTCCAGATATTACGATTCGAAAGTTCGTCTCTCCTCAGAATGGGTTAGTGACGTGGAGTTAGGTGGCAGGCATATCCGCATACCTATGGGAAGCTCGCTTCCAAACCCTGTCAAAAGGCTTTTTGAAGGCAGAGATGGAAAGCTGAATTTTTCCGGAAAACTTTGGGATCCGGCAGGTGTCAATATCGAAAAAAAGAAAATGAAAAAAATCGCATTTGCCTTTTTAAATACTCCCTATCTATGGGGTGGACGAAGTGTGTTCGGTACCGATTGCAGCGGATTTACTCAATCTGTGTTCAAATTCTTCCACATTAATTTATTGCGCGATGCCTGGCAACAGGCAACCCAGGGTGCGGAGGTCAAAAATCTGCAACAATCTAAATTTGGCGACCTGGCATTTTTTGATAACGAGGAAGGCAAAGTGGTGCATGTTGGTATTCTTCTGGGAAAACAGAAAATCGTTCATGCTTCAGGAAAAGTGAGGATTGATGCTGTTGACACAAGGGGCATCATCAATTCGGATACTGGCTTTAGGTCTCATCAACTTTGTTCGATCAAAAGATTTTTTTAAAAATCATTTATCAAAGAACAACATTTTACCGGCAATAAAAACCAGCACCACAGCAAATATTTTTCGTAGTGTACTTTCTGGCAAACCCAGTGAAAGCTTGCTGCCCAGGTAACCACCTACTACAAATCCAATAAACAGAATAAGGACTATTTTAATATCGACATATCCTTTTTTGTAATAGTTAAACACTGCCAGTATTCCTGCGGGTAATAAAAGAATACCCAAAGAAGTGCCCATTGCCTGGTGTTGACTGAAACCCAGAAGATATATGAGGGCTGGTACAATGATGATTCCACCACCAATGCCAACCAGGCCACTTAGTATACCTGCGGCCAATCCAATCAAAACAACGATGATAATTGTTTGTGTAGACATGATTAATAGAATGAGGTTTTAGAATCTTATTTGCCCGCCGGTCGAAAGTTTTCTCTATAAGACGCAATGGCTTCTTCGATGATTTTGAGGGCGGCGGTCTTGTCTCCAAATTCTTCTACTACCACTGTCTTATTTTCCAACTTTTTGTACTCCTCAAAAAAATGCCGGAGTTCTTCAAAAAAGTGTTTAGGGAATTCTTCTATATTGCTGTAGTGATTGACGCTGGGATCTTTTGCTGCAACAGCAATGATTTTATCGTCGGCATCTCCGCTGTCGATCATTTGCATAACGCCCATGACTTTCGCTTCGATTAGGCACAATGCCTGGACAGGGAGTGAAGTCAAAACCAAAATATCAAGTGGATCCTTATCATCGCCATATGTTTGAGGGATAAAGCCATAATTGACGGGATAATAAAAAGAAGAATAAATAACGCGGTCGAGTTTTAAAAGACCACTCTCCTTGTCAATTTCGTATTTGGCCCGGGAGCCTTGAGGTATCTCAATGATTGAATTCACGATTCGGGGGGCATTGTCGCCATATGGCACGCCATGCCAGGGATGTGAGACTGTCATCATAAGAAATCATGTTATATACAAACCTACTCGAAATGC
>PSRA01000150.1 GCA_003175695.1 Bacteroidota bacterium
GGAGTTTCTACCAGGCAAAAAGTATAAAATCCGAAGTGGCTTCTTCTACTGCAGTTATATTACAGTCGTTGCCGGCGGGACCAAACAAGCCAGATTTCAAAAACGATGCAGCCCGGTATGAAAAGGAAAAGGAAGGTATCAGGGCAAAAGCTGAAGTGTTCGAATCTGATTCCAAGAAACATTTAGAAACTCATGTTATCGTATCAAAAGCCGTGACCATTTTTCAAATTGCTATTGCAATTTCGGCCATAGCGATACTGACAAGGAGAAGATTACTGTGGTATGGCGGTCTGCTGCTTACCATTGTCGGCTGTGTTTTTCTGCTGATGGGGATACTGCATTGATTTATTTTCGGGAATCTCCTGCGGAGGGAATCTGCAAGGCGTGTTCTGTACCCTGGCGTAGGAAATGGTGTTGAAAAATATAATCTCTTTTATTCCCCCTACAATTTCATCCATTCCAAAACTTTAGGAAAAGCAATTCGAAACCAGGCGGTGTATTTCTCCGGACTTTTTACTAATGAATCGCGGATTTCGTCCAGACCTAGAAAACTATAGTCACTCACTTCTTCTTTATTGGGATGAACAGGGTCATCATGCAGACCAACAAAAACGTGGTCGAATTCGTGCTCGGTTAAACCATTTTCAAATGATGATTGATAAATGAAATCAAAAATCTTCGTCAGGGAAGTAGTGAAACCTAATTCTTCATTTAATCTTCTGATGGCTGCAGCGCCGATATCTTCACCTGGAGCAGGATGGCTACAGCAAGCATTGGTCCAAAGCCCGCCACTGTGATATTTCTCATCAGATCTTTGCTGCAACAGCATTTCTCCTTTTGAATTAAAAATAAAGACGCTGAAGGCCCGATGGAGCAGGCCCTTGCGGTGGGCTTCCAATTTTTCCATTACCCCGATGGAACGATCTTTTTCATCGACTAAAATTATTTCCTGCTCCATGTATTGGCGAATTATGGACAATGATAAGAATATTTAGTGGCAAGTTGTTCAAACAACCTGCAGTTCACGCCCGCTTGCACCAAAGCTTCGGCCGCCAAGCAGCGACGCAAAGGAAAAGCAAAGGCGCAAAGGTTGCCCGTTGCAACTTTTGCGCCTTTGCACATTTTGCCCGCCGTAACTACCGACACGCTCGGGCGGGCGTCAAACCCTTTAATAAAGTTGTATCTGCGCTTTCAATAATTTTCTTGCGAAGTGAATTCGGCTCTTGATTGTTCCAAGTGGTTCGCGCAACATCTCAGCAATTTCGTGATACTTGAATCCCTCGAAGTATAATAAAAATGGATTGCGGAATAATTCGGGCAGATTATGAATTGCCGCCTGAATATCCTTCAATCGAAGGTTACTCTCAGCAACACCCACCTCCGCGACCTTGCTGTTATTCAACAAAAACTCGTTGGGAGTGTTATCAAATATTGTCTTTTGCTTTGATCTGCGCCTATAGTTGTTGATAAAAATATTGCGCATGATCGTGTAAAGCCAGGCCTTGATATTAGTGCCCACATTATATTTATCCTTATTTGCCAACGCACGATACAAGGTTTCCTGAAAGAGATCTTTTGCGGCTTCAGCATCACGTGTTAAAGTAATTGCAAAGGGTTTCAAAAATTCTGCATTATTTACCAAGAGCTGATTAAATTCCAAACTCGACATATCCTTGTGTTTAATTATTTACATCATAAATTTAAACAATTCTGACTACTGAAAAAAATTTATGGAATTATTTAACAATTAGTACGAACCTAGTGCGGCGGTTGAAATATACTTACGATCAATGTTACAACACGGTTTCCCTCTAGGAGCCATTTATCCCGCCCAGCAGGGCAAAGGTAGCACGCTGTTTCTCTTGCATCCCAGCGTCTTTGCGTGAAATTATGGTTAAGAATTTATAGCCTGGAGATATATTCCATCACTTCGGCCAGAGATCTTTTGAAGTTGACGGAAGATGGGATCTTCTTGACGTTGGAGCGCGCTAGTTGCCCTGAAATGGTAAGAGGGATATTAGGAATGCGCTGGTGAACGCGGGCAAGAAATTTTTCGAGGCTGAAGCTCCCGGTAATACAGGTAAGATGGGTGTAGAGTTCATCTGGCTTCTTCATCTTGCAGATGTATTCCACATCTGAAAGCGAAATATTGGCCCCAACATATAGCACTTTGATCCCGCGCATTTTCAATAAATAATATAAATAGAGTAAACCCAGCTCGTGGTGCTCGCCTTCCGGCAAAAACAGCAGGATGGTTTTTTTTGATTCCAGATGACTCACAACACCCTCAATGCCAACTATTATCTTCTGCCTTATGATATTAGAGACCAAGTGCTCCAGGGTTGGGTTGATATGATTGGTTTGCCAAAGAACACCGATTCGGTCAAGAAAAGGAAAAATGATCTGCGTGATGGTCTTATCAATTCCACGGGTCATTATATAATTGTCCAACACACATTCAAATTTATCCAGTTCCAGGTCCACCATATGCTGAATTAACTCATTCGCGATCCTCTCCTGCTGAGCCTGAGCTTGCGACAGCGAAATGATTTTCTCCATCAATTCTTGCTCATCCATTTTGTCAATATGCGAAATGCGATAACCGAACTTATGTAAGAGAGAAATGTTTAGGATATTTTTTAATTCCTTGTTAGTGTAGTATCGAATATTTGTCTGCGTTCTTTTAGGTTTAAGAAAGGAATATCGCTGTTCCCAGATCCTAATTGTATGAGCCTTAATACCTGAGAGGTTTTCCAGGTCTTTAATTGTGAAAGCATCCATAAGTTAACTACAAATAAAAATGCAACTCTGTTTAAGAAAGATACAAAAATTATTAAACAGATAACTAAATTATTTATAATTCTCCGACAAATTACGGCCATTGAACCGCCTGCAAATGGTGGTTTCCAGCTTTCAAGGAATCGCCATTAAACAATTTAGAAAAAGAGAGATCAGTGAATTATGCCTGGGATAAAATTAACAGGCTGAATAAGCGGGGATTAGAGAGTGGGGTTCAGCAGACTGCCTGCATCGAGGAGCTTGTGGATGGTATCTGAAACTGAAGAGGAAGCTTTTATGATTTGAATATGCCTGACCGTGTGGGAGTCCGTGCCGGCCAAATTGATGTATTTTTTCTTTATTAGGTAGGAAGCCAGTTCTTCCTGCTTTTTACCATAGAATCCGCAAAGAGAAAGCATATTTAACTGAAAGAGGCAGCCCATTTCCTTGAGATCATCGTACCAATGACGGTGCGCTCCGTAATACAAATACCTTTCAGGATGTGCAATGATGGGCTGGTAACCTTTTATTTGGAGTTTGAAGAGTTTCTCCTTTAAATCAGTGGGCGCCATAATGAAAGAAAACTCTACCAATACCAGGTTGTCCTTTATCGGAAGCAACTCTTCATCACTTTCGAGCATTTCATCGAAATGATCATCCATGAAATATTCTGCAGCAGCGGCGAATTCAATATCGATACCAGATGTCGCCAGCTTTTCTTTCACTTTTTTGCAACCATCCTGGATAATAGCATGCGTATTTTGATATAGTTCCCATTGTATATGGGGTGTTGTAATTAATTTCTTATACCCCAATTCCGCCAGACCGCGAATCATTTGCAGCGAAGTCTCCAAATCGGGTGCACCATCATCAATTCCCGGAATCAAATGAGAATGCATGTCGCCATAGAGACCTTCCAGGCCTTTTGAAAATTCATTTTTTTTCCGGAACAAAGCGAGCATAGCAGTTTCGAATTATTGAATTGCTAATCTGTTAATACCCCTGACGAATTCGTGATACACTTTTCTGATGCCGGCCTCCAGGCTGATTGAAGGCTTCCAACCAAGTTTTTTAAGTTTGCTGACGTCCATTAGTTTCCTGGGTGTTCCGTCGGGTTTGGAAAAATCATTTACGATTTCACCTTCGTATCCAGTTATGTGCTTGATCAAAACAGCAAGTTCCTGGATCTCGATGTCTTCCCCCGTCCCCACATTTATGAACTCCTTTTCGTTGTATTCCTGCATAAGGAACAAACATGCATCTGCCAGATCATCTGCATGGAGGAACTCCCGGCGTGGCTTACCCGTACCCCAAATAACTACTGAAGGATCACTTTTCATTTTGGCCTCATGAAATTTCCGGATCATCGCAGGCAGTACATGCGAATTATTTAAATCATAGTTATCATTCGGACCATAGAGATTCGTTGGCATCACTGAAATAAAATGGGAACCATACTGATCCCAATATGCTTCACACATCTTAATGCCCGCGATTTTCGCAATCGCATAAGGCTCATTGGTAGATTCGAGTTTCCCAGTGAGAAAATATTCTTCTTTCAATGGCTGAGGCGCCATCTTCGGATAAATACAGGAAGAACCCAGGAACATCAACTTCTTGACACCCGTTTTCCAGGAAGCATGAATGATATTGCTTTCTATCAGAATGTTGTCATATAAGAATTCAGCCCTGAAAGTATTGTTGGCCATGATTCCACCTACTTTCGCTGCTGCGAGAAATACAAAATCAGGCTTTTCCGATTCAAAAAAATCATTGACTGCCTGTTGGTGCCTAAGGTCCAAATCTGCAGAAGTTCTTTCTATCAGGTTATTGAATCCTTCCTGCTTCAATTTCCTCGTAATAGCCGATCCAACCATTCCACGATGACCCGCAACATATATCTTATCTTCTTTCTTCATAACTATAACGCAGTAACAGAATTTATTCGTATTGATTCTTAATATAGAATCCTGATTCTTTCAACACTTTCTCTTTCCTGAATAATTCGATGTCGGCATTGACCATCTCTTTTACAAGCATGGGTAAATCGTATTTGGGCGTCCAACCCAATTTCTTTTTGGCTTTACTGGCATCGCCAATTAGCAAATCAACTTCAGTTGGTCTGAAATAGGTAGGATCAACAACTACTACTTTTGTTCCTGGTTTGACCAAGTAATCAGGATTGTGACTCGCAGCAACTATGGCGACTTCTTTTTCGTCCTTACCCTTAAATTCTAACTCAACGCCAATTTCAGCAAATGCCATCCTCACAAATTCTCTCACTGGAGTGGTGATGCCCGTTGCTATCACGAAATCGTCTGGGTCCGGTTGTTGCAAAATCATCCACATCGCTTCAACATAATCCTTTGCATGCCCCCAATCGCGCTCCGCATTTAGATTGCCAAGAAAAATCTTATCCTGCAAACCCAAAGCAATTTTTGCCACGCCCCTCGTAATTTTTCTCGTCACAAATGTCTCGCCTCGCAAAGGCGATTCGTGGTTAAAGAGAATTCCATTGGAAGCATACATTCCATATGCCTCCCTGTAATTAACAGTAATCCAATAGGCATATAGTTTAGCCACAGCATAGGGTGACCTGGGGTAGAAGGGTGTCTTTTCATTTTGCGGAACCGCCTGTACCAAACCGTATAATTCGGATGTAGATGCCTGGTAGACCTTTGTCTTTTTTGTAAGGCCGAGCAGTCTAACCGCCTCTAGTATGCGCAATGTGCCAATACCATCGGCATTGGCAGTATATTCAGGCGTTTCAAAACTCACATGCACATGGCTCATGGCAGCCAGGTTATAAATCTCGTCTGGTTGAATTTCCTGGATGATACGAATGAGATTGGTTGAATCAGTCAAATCACCATAGTGAAGCCTGAAATGAACATGCGATTCATGCGGATCCTGGTAGAGGTGATCGATCCTGTCAGTGTTAAAAAGAGAACTTCTTCTTTTAATTCCATGAACACTATATCCTTTATGTAAAAGTAATTCGCTCAAATAAGCGCCGTCCTGACCAGTAACTCCCGTGATTAATGCAACTTTCGACATATTTACTTGATTAAGAACTGAGTAATTTTTCTCAGCGGTTTCAAATATAAAGTAAAAAAATAAGGTCTTAACCCGTTCATCTTCCAGGCTAATCTGTCTTCTTTGTTCGCTCTGATTCTATTTTGTATTGACGCATTACTCACACCACCACTTCTCATGCTGACGATTATCTTAGGCATATAATGTGCCGCCATTTTATTCTTCAACAGGATGCGGAGCATCAATTCATAATCTGCCGCTGATCTCAGGTCTGTATTAAACAGACCTACTTTTTCGTATACTTTTTTTCTCACAAAAAATGTAGGATGGGGAGGCATCCAACCCCAATAAAATGACCGGTCAGAAAAATTACCTGACCTCCATTTTCTCACTACCCTGCTGCTCTGATGTGACTCAACATATTGAAGATCTGCATAGCAAACATCAACCGACTCATTCTCAAATATTCTTGCCACTTCCTCCAGTACATTCCTGTCGACATAAATATCGTCTGAATTAAGAATTCCTATAATATCACCACTTGCAATTGCAATGCCTTTGTTCATAGCTTCATAAATCCCGCCGTCTCTTTCTGAAATGATGGTGTGAACGTGAGGAAAGCTCTTGACGATCTCCAGTGTTTTGTCTGTTGAGAATCCGTCGATAATGATATGCTCTATTACCGGATGGGTCTGCTCAGAAATACTTTTCAGGGTGTACTCAACTGTTGCCTGGCTATTATAGGTTGCCGTTATAATCGAAATCTTATTCATTCACTCACCATTCGTTCTTTGACGCAAATAGCGGGGTTACCCTGGTAGATTTTATAACTTTCTAAATTTTGAGTTGCAATTGACCCGGCAGCGAGCACCGCATGCGATTCACAAATCACACCCGGGCAAACCATCGCCTTAGCTCCGATCCAAACGCCGTCTTCCAGAACGATTTTTTTAACAATCAAATCAAAATCCATTCGGGTAAAATCATGGTTGCCCGTGAGCAGCAAGGCGCCCTGGGAAACACAAACATTTTTTCCAATCTCCACCAGGGCAAGATTGTCAATCCATACTCTCTCTCCTATCCACGAATGATCACCGATAGTAAGCTTCCATGGATATTTGATATTGATCGAAGGCTTTAATACGACTCCCTCCCCGACTTTAGCGCCAAATGCACGAAGAAAAAACCGCTTAATGCCGGATCCGGGAAGGATGGGACTGATAAAAAAAAGAACATTGATGCAATACCAGACCATTTGTTTTAATCGTGAAGCACCAATTTCTTTCTTGTACCAATCATTATTGTACTTTGAAAGGTCGACGGGGTTATTCATGCAAATAGCTGTCTATATTGTTGCTGTAAATGTTGAACGTCAATACTCTTTCTTGCAAAATCAAAAGCGTTCTTGCTCCAGACATTATATTCATCCTGACTCCAGGCAGAAGCTTCTGCAATGGCATGTGCAAATTCTTCAGGCTTCTCTAACGGTAGATCCCACCCTACTTTGGCAAGTTCGAGATTACGCCACGGTGTTTGATCGCTGATTAGTACGGGCTTACCAAATGACAGTGCTTCAAAAATGGCATGACCAAAATTCTCGCCTTTTGTTGGAAGCGAAAAAATATGATTCTTTTTCAATACTTCAGGCAACTGATCATTTGGCATTTCTCCCATATAACTAACGGAGATGGTCCTTGGCAAATTGGCAATCAGCTGCTCGCACTGCTTCCAAAATGCAGGATCTTCAATGCTTCCTACAATCGTCAGCCGGATATTTGATGCGGACTTTCCCAGTACCTGAAGCAGATAGTCCAGGTTTTTGATCGGATGAATTCTACCAACATATACAACAAACAAATTTCCCGGGCTTTTTTCCAGGGGTAATATTGCTTTGCTGCTCTTAGACGGAAAATTTGGGATCAATTGAACCCTCGTTCCGGAACCAAAATATTGAAGGATATCTTTTTGTTCCGTTTCATCTGCCGCCTGGAAAAATATTTTTTTGTGCAATCCAAACTGCCTGAAAAGTTGCAGGTATATTTTTTTCTTGAACGACTTAAATTGAAGCGCACTCTTTCTCAACATGCCCCGGGGCGACAAGATGATCTGAACATTCTTCGGATCTTTTAGGCCAATCAATAGCGGATAGATCGTAAAAAATTTGGAGAACATACTATTCAGGTAGATGTAATCTGGTTGCAAGGTGTGAATTATTTCCCTGATAGTATTTCGGGAGAGATGTTGTGGTGAACAATAAAAAATGTACTCACCGCTTTCCTTCTTCAACCATTGATCAGTCGGTACCGAATCATAAGCTGCCCGTGAATTAAGATCCCTGTCGGATGTGAAAACGTGAATCTGAAAATCCTCCGACATGTATCCTACAAAATTCACGCACGAACGAATGGGACCACCTGCCTTGTACCCTGGCTCATACCAATCTGCAAACAATAATATCTTTTTCTTAATTGACATTATTCTTCTCCAGCCAGTATTCAAGAACCACGAATAACCACACTTCGGCCCATCGAATATTCTTATCCTCCTTTAAAAAAGATTGCCAAAAATCAAGAAGCGCCTTTTCATTGATAAAAGGACGCTGGCTCATATTCACGATTAATCGCTCAGCGAAACTTTTTAGTTCATTTCTTAACCAAATGTTCCAGGGAAATAGAAAACCCTGCTTTTTCCTGTGGACTACTTCGTCCGGCAGTAAGTGCCTTACTGACTCGACAAGCAGACTTTTCGGATAAACAGGCTTTTTCAAATCGTCGGGAATAGACAAAACATATTCCACCAAATCATTATCAAAAAATGGCTCTCTCAATTCCAGTGAATGTGCCATGCTCATCTGATCAGCATCCTTGAGTAATGTATGTTGCGTATATCCAAGATATTCTGCCGCAGACACCTGGCTTAGCAACGGCAATTTGAATAGATTTTCGGCCCTTTCTGTCAGTTCGTGCTGAATACCGGTCAGCGTTCCATTAATCTTAGAAGAAACAAGCCTATTTTCCACCTCAGGTGAAAGGATTTGGCGGAATAACGGGTAGGTGTGTATGATATCAGGCGTTTCAGACTCTAACAATTGTCTTACCCTGTTTCTGTTGACGCCGGCGCGAAGGGCCGCCACTTTTCTTAACGAGGTTGGAATTTTCCAAAGCCAGGCCTTGTCCTGAATATCCAGGTATTGCCGAAAGAATGGATAACCGGCAAATAGTTCATCTCCGCCGACACCCGAAAGGGCAACCTTCATTCCTTTATCATGAATTGCCTTTGAGACGACATATGTATTGATTCCGTCTCCACTCGGGGTATCCATCGCATCCAGCGCATGCTCCAGTTCATCCAGGAACACACCGGGCTTTAGTGAGATCTTCGTATGGTTTGTATTGAATTTTTTTGCAATGATTTCAGCGTAGTGTGACTCGTCGTATTCCTTTTCATCAAATGAAACATTGAAAGTGTTGGGTTTTCCAGCGCCGGCTTCTGACATCAATCCCACAATGACACTGGAGTCAATGCCTCCCGACAAGAATGCGCCAACAGGGACATCACTCACCAATCTTCTGTGCACGGCTTGTAGCAGAAGTTCCCGGATGCGCTGCTGTACTTTTCCTTTATTGCTAAAATCAAAGCCATTTCTTCCGGACGTCACATCCCAGTACAATTTATTTTCGGTGATACCTTTTCGGATCTTCATCCATGACCCTGCCTCCAATTGACAAATTCCGGCGATCATAGAAAATGGATAAGAAACGGATTGATAATTGAAGTACTCGTGCAGAGCTTTTTTGGCGATCTTTCGGTTAACTAGGCCCGTCGACAGGATAGCCCGGGTTTCAGATGCAAAAATGAATTTGTTGTCGTCTTTGTGATAATAAAGTGGTTTTACTCCCATCCGGTCCCTGGCAAGGAAAATCTCCTTTTCCTGTCTATCCCATATGACAAAACAAAACATGCCCCTGAAATGCTGAATGCAATCGGGGCCCCATTTGGCATAAGCTGCCAAAATTACCTCCGTATCACTGGATGTTTTAAAATCGTAATCCGTGATCCTGGCCTTCACCTCTTCATAATTATACATCTCGCCGTTAAAGACTAATCTATAACGGTCATGATTATCTGCAAATGGCTGGTTGGCGGCATCGGAGAGATCGATAATAGATAAACGGCGGTGGCCAAGTGCCACTGGTCCTTCAATAAAGAATCCGTCGGCGTCCGGCCCCCGGTGTGCCATGGCCTGCGTCATATTGCGGATCATCGACTCTTCAGCAGGTCTGTCGTCAAAATGTAATATTCCCGCTATTCCACACATAATTAATTTTCAGAGAGGATTTGGTTATATAAAGAGAGGTACTGTGCTGCTACTCTTTCAGGATTGTATCTTTTTACATTTTCCCTGCCATCGCGAATGATTTGATCCCGGAAGGCATCATCTTCTATCACCTTGTTCACTCCTTCGCGTATGCCACTTATTTGGTATGGATCCACGAGGCAGGCTCCTTTGCCCGCCACTTCCTTCATGGGTGATAAATTGCTTGTGATCAATGCCCGGCCAATCGATTGTGCTTCGATGACAGGCAGGCCAAAACCCTCAAATGTAGTTGCGAAAAGGACCAAATCACAAGCCTTGTATTCATTGATCAGTTCAGTTTCGGTGATCTGAAAGCGATTTGTATATTCAATTTTGCGTTGCTGAAGCAATTCCTTTTGATCCTGTGACAATTTGCCGATGATCGATAGATGACAACTCAAACCTTCGAGGGCGACAGCCACTCTTTCCAGGTTTTTATTCGGCCAGGTACCGACTTGAAGGATAACCGGCTTTATTTTATTGAATGGTTTTTCCGCGTAGGCAAAATGTTCATTAAGCGGATCCGGAATGACGATAATTTTTTTCTCATCACAGTTTGTGTGAACCATGATATCCCTGCGTGAGGCTTCAGAAATGGTAGTAATAAAACGGCTGTATCTAACGGGCCATTGCAGCCAAATTTTTTTGAAGATCCATCGCTTAATCGGAGATGGATTTTTCAGGAATACACAATCATGGATAGTAAGTATTGTTTTCGCTCTCGGAAAGGCGAATACGCTGTAGTGAATATCACCTGTGATATGAAATACTTTTGCCTTTTGCTTTCTG
The DNA here is from genome assembly GCA_003175695.1 of Bacteroidota bacterium. Taxonomy (GTDB): domain Bacteria; phylum Bacteroidota; class Bacteroidia; order Chitinophagales; family Chitinophagaceae; genus Puia. The sequence goes on from PSRA01000150.1 coordinate 10,961, forward strand.
AGATTGAAGAGGTTCTTGCATATGGCGCCCAGATTGGCTTTGCGTTCTGGTACGTTGTACTTATTGACCTCGACGCGGGAATCCAAATAAGGACGAATAGTAGAAAATACATTTTCAAGGCTATAGAAATCCTTGTCGTTCTTTCTGAATACTTGTAAGACTTCCGTCATGATTGTTTGTATGCGAACCTTTGTAGAAGGGGAGCCACAAATCGGCCAAAAAACCAAAAAGTCAAAAAGCTAGTCAAAAGTCTTCCAAATAAAAACGTGCCGTCTGCTTCGAACGCAATAAAATTATATAGGACAACATCGATGATGGCAATTCTGAAAATAAGGTTTAACTTCATCTTGAACAAAGAAAAATAGATGAATGTCACAAAGAGAGCGATAAGAATTAAAGGTAAGTACATTAACACATGTCCAAAGTCAACATAAGAGTCTGCGAAATAGCAAAGGCTGAAAGACGCGCCCTGCTTGAATCCGGCGTAGCGCAATCCTGTATATTTATTTGTTTTCAACGTTGCCTGATAGATAGGTTTATCCGGATTGAACATCCGTGGCGTGATTACATACAAAACGTTAGATAACCACATACCCCCGTATTCATTTGGGAGCACTGAAGGAACTCTGTCCATCGTTTTTGCCAAATGGTAAATATATTGGGTTCTATATAAGAATACATTAATTGCGTCCTGGTATTGTTGCCAATCAAGGTTGCTGATTTGGTATTGCATTTCGGACAAAGCGTCCGATTGCGAAACTGAAACGACCTGCTTCCTTGTACCCTGGTTTAGAAATTCGCGGTATTTTCCTTTAATGACCGTCCACGTCAACAAGATCATCAATAAGCTTGCTCCAATAAGCAATGTTCGGATCAATTGTTTTAAACTAACTTTTGGTATGAACGACACTGATAGAATGATTGCGTAAAGCAATACTTCTTTAAAACTCGAAAAATAAGAGTACAGTCCGGATGCAAATTCAAACAGAATAATTCCTATGAATATGAATTTATTCCCTTTTCCCACAAAGACCAGGCAGCCATACATTATAAAAAATACCCACTTAAAGGCGACGAAAGTAACGAGAACCTGCGCAAAGCCACTATCATTTGATAAGGCCATCCCTACAGAATTGAAAAAAATAGATGAGGCCGCGTAGTATATAAGGATTTTTTTATGGTCCCATTTATTAGCTTCACTTCTTAGATGGGCTAAAGTTATTCTCGGAATTTTACTAATCCGCCAGTTCATCACCGACGACATTATTAAAAGACCTCCGCAGCTTTCTAAAATTGCGATGCCAGCGCTGTTTGATAAATGGTTAATATCGAAACCATTCACACTCATCCATATAGCATAGGCAATAACTTGTATCCATTGGTACAGGAATGCAAAAACAATGATTCCCGGTTTTCCATACCTCCAGGACTGATGAACTATGAACAGAATCGTTACAAGGCAGACGAAAAAGTAAATTCCATTCTGTAAGAAAAGAGTCAATGAGCTTACAACAATTCCAGTCCCAACTGCACTGACAGGCACAATTTTCTCATTCGGCAACGAAATATTTTCATTTCCGAATCTAAGTCCTCTGGGCAAAGCCGCATCCATCCGCTACTTTTTAATTTAAACGATCTGAAGTAAAATGAAATTGTAATTTAAATCCTTCGGATCAACTGGTTTTCTTAAGAATATTAGTTGAGTCAACAGTTTCCAACAATTCAAATGTAGGGTCTTTGCTAATGACCTTAGTGAAAAACTCAATGGAATCCTTGGGGTCAAACCAGGTATAGTATTTTGTCGTATCGTGTAAA
>PSRA01000035.1 GCA_003175695.1 Bacteroidota bacterium
GAAGCAAGCATCCCGCCTCTCTTCAGGAAATTTCTGCGATCATACGGCATACAAATAAAATTTTAAAATGTAGATGAATTAAAAACGAAACCACCCATCCGGTAAGTGGTTATAAATAATGATTGTCCTTGAGGAATTGCGCCCAGGCTTCATATCCAGCCGGGTTTATATGCAATCCTTCGTTTGTAAATTCCTTTCTTAATTTCCCGGAGCCATCATTAAAAAAAGAGTAGGTGTCTATGAACGTGACATTTAATTTGGACGCCAGGTCCTTTAGCAATAGGTTGGTTGCGATGACATGTTGATTCTTATCATAGTGTTGCGGAAAATTATTGACGTCCGGATTGACCGGAAGAATGTTTTCGAGAAAAATCCGGGTGGACGGGCTTTTCTGCTGAATCTCCTGAATGATCTTACGGATATTATCGGCTATGACGACATCAGGAATATCTTTACTGATATCGTTGATGCCGATAATCAGAAACAATTTGCTGGGTTTTCTTTTAGTAATATCATCCATCCTTTTAAGAACACCAAAAGTGACGTCCCCGCTGATTCCCCTATTTATGATAGTACTATCTCCGAAAAGTTTGCCCCAATTGCCTCCTTCCGTGATGCTATTTCCGACAAACATAATCTTGCCCGTTGCCACTGGCTCTTTTTCGAATTGAGCCATTTTTTGAACATAGTGGTCAGGAAGATTCGGCGTCGTGTCATTTACGCTCTTGTTAGTAAGTGGAGTCTGTGACCAGGCTATCGAGGGAATGAAACAGAGGCTAAGCAGCAACCTAATAAGATACATTGTTGTGGATTCAGTTCTTTTTTAAACTTAGTTTTTTAGAAATGAGGATGAAGTTAAACGTTTGTTTTGATTTTGATTTAATACAGTTTTATCCTATCACGCTATTTGCCGTTTTTCGAATTCTTATCATTCTGAATTTCCCGATCCAATAAATCGATTTTCCAAAACCGTAATTATACATGATGAAATCCGTGGTTGTTTTGCACTATGAAAAAATTTCTACCTCTACTAATACTTGCGATCAGTTCGGCTTCAATAATTAAAGCCCAACAACAACTGTACCGGACAAAGGCTCAGCAGTTAGTCATGACGAATGAAGATTCTTTGCAGGCCGGTGTTTCCTCGAACAAAACCGTCATTTCAGGATATGGAAGTGCTTTTTATCAAAGGGATTTTAATAGCCAATTGTCCACGGTCACACTTGAAAGAGCTGTATTATTTGTAGGCCATCAATTCAGCGACAAGATTTCCTTTTTTTCTGAACTGGAAATAGAGAATGCCAAGATTGCGGCGGGTGAATCAGGCACAGGGGAAATAGCCATGGAACAGGCTTTCCTCAAATTCAATCTCAATCCGCGTCAATATATCGTCGCCGGTCTATTTGTGCCTCGCATAGGAATTCTGAATGAAAACCACCTGCCCTTGAATTTTAACGGAGTAGAACGTCCGCTTGTCGAGACTTTTATCATTCCGGCAACCTGGCGCGAGTTGGGCGTTGGCTTCTATGGAACAGCGAACAGGCTACCTTTGAATTACAGTGTGGCATTAATGAATGGATTGAACAGTGCAAATTTTGAACATGGTTCGGGTATCCGTGAAGGTAGGGCGGAGGGCAGTAGTGCTTTGGCAAATAACCTGGCGATTACAGCTGCGCTGCAATACTTTTGGAAAGATTTCAAATTCCAGGTTGCAGGTTATATGGGTGGAACTGTAGGTTTGAGTCCGCATGGCGCAGATAGCCTTGGACTGAACGGCGGCGCATTCGGAACTCCCCTATACCTCGGAGAAGCAGATCTGCAATATGCAAGCAAAGGGTTTTCATTTAAAATTTTGGGATCCTACATCTACTATCCTGATGCGGGCAAGGTGAATGCTGCCTATTCAAATAATATAGGAGAAAGCATGTACGGAGCCTACGCTGAGTTAGGATATGACTGGTTGCATGCTAAAAGTGCCAAGGCACAGCTTGTCACCTTTGCAAGGGCAGAATTCCTGGATATGAATGCGACAGTTCCTGCCCCTCCTAAAGGAATTTATGATGGAACAGAAAAACAGACACATGTAATTGCAGGTATTGGCTACCTTCCAATTCCCAATGTTGTTATCAAGCTTGATGTCAGGTTACTTCATACGGGTCCCCAAAATCCCGACCTTGTCGTCAACCCGGGGCCCAGTGCGGTTCCCTATAAGCAGAACAATCAATTCCTGAACATCGGCGTCGGATATTCATTCTAGCTCGTGATTAGAAAACGATTGGCACAGATCTATTAATTGGAATAAACAACTGACCAATATGGAAAGAAGACAATTTATCAAATCATCATGCCAGGCCTGTCTCCTGGGCGCAAGTGGCGTTCTATTGGCAGAATTGGTCGCCTGCAGCCCAGGCTACCAGATTATCAAGACCGAAGTCGTTGACAATTCCCTCGATGTTCCATTATCTGCATTCGCTCAATCGAATATCCAATTTGTACGACCAAGGGGATGGTCATACGATTTGGTGGTACAAAAAAAAGCTGATGATCATTTCGAAAGTATGCTTCTGCAATGCACACACCAACAAAACCAGGTAGTTCCCACCGGTAATGGTTTTTTATGTCATCTGCATGGAAGCCAGTACGACAAAGATGGAAATGTAACAAAAGGGCCCGCGGAACTCCCGCTAAGAAAATTCAAAACAGAAATTCAAAAGGACAAATTAATCATTCATTTGAAAGGATAAGTAGTAATGAAAAAGAATCAGACACTCTACATCGTAATTGCATTAATTATTTTTCCGAGCTGCCATAAGGCGAATACAGATTTTGCGACGACTGATTTCAACACAATAGAGCAGTCTGTTATTACAGAATTCACCAACAATGTGGCATTAGGGACATACAGTAACCTGAGGAGTAGCGCCGATTAAGGTGAATTTTCTATTTTGCATTCATTATGCAAAATCCCATTCGCGTTGGCGTCGTAGGCTATGGCATGGCTGCTAAAGTCATGCACCTGCCTTTTATTACCACACTGAAAGAGTACCAACTTGTCAGCATCCTGGAAAGAAACAGGGACGATTCAAAAGAGAAATATCCTGACGCCAAAATAGTCAGGACAATTGATGAAATGGTTTCAGATCCTTCCCTGGACCTTGTGGTTATTACTACGCCCAACGATACGCATTACAGCTACACAGAGAAAGCGCTGATGAATGGCAAGCATGTAGTACTTGAAAAGCCTTTCACCAATACGAGTGCTGAAGCGGCTGGTCTCATTGACATTTCGCAAAAGTCAGGACGTATTCTCAGCGTATTTCACAACCGGAGATACGTAGCAGATTTTCTCACGATGAAAAGAATTCTGGGTGACCGTTTGTTAGGAACAATTGTCGAATATGAAGGGCATTTTGATCGATATCGGCCGGAATTGCGGGTCAACGCCTGGAGGGAAGACAACAAGCCAGGAAGTGGAATTTTTTATGATCTGGGCTCTCACCTGATCGACCAGGCCCTTTATTTTTTTGGGATCCCCAAGACAGTGACGGCGGACATTCGCCTGCAGCGGGCAAACACAAAGATTGATGACTATTTTGAACTGTGGCTCGATTATGGGTTTACAAAAATAATATTAAAATCGTCTATGCTTGTCCGTGAGCCAGGTCCCAGGTACATGATCCATGGCACTGTGGGATCTTTCCTGAAATATGGTGAAGACCCTCAGGAGGCACTTCTGAAAGATGGGTTCTTGCCAAATGTCCCTCATTGGGGAGAAGAGCCCGAATCTCAATGGGGATTGTTGCATACCGCCCTTGATGGAAAAGAGGTAAAAGAAATTTACCCTTCCATCGCTGGAAATTTTGGTTACTACTATCAAAATCTTTATAAGACGATTGCGTTGGGAGAACCTTTACTGGAAAGACCGGAGCACGGATTCAATACAATCCGAATGATAGAGCTGGCACTTGAAAGCAGTGATAGGAAAGCGACAGTGGAGTGTCGCGGACTTTATGAGGTCACTCCTTTTGTGAAGTAAAAGTCTTCAGGCTGGGGCGATCAGCTGGCGTATTTGCACACCGCTCAATCTTGCTACCTGCAGTGGACGAGGTTATATCACCAACAAGCTGCATCCTCGAATATCACTCGCATCTCTGCGACCCAGTACTTCAAAACTTCCATCGGAATAAATCCTTCCCAGATCATCAGTCGCAATAAAAGAGCAGGAATACAAATTCGCCAGGTCAATGACATTAATCACTCCCTCCCCTGCTGGGTTGATGTCGAAAGGATCATCATCGCCGCTGACCAACACTTTCATCCACGGTGGAGTATTGAAAATACCCTCGCCTTTTGAATAGGCTTGCGACAACAATTCTGTCATGCCATACTCCGCATGAACCGTTTTCAATCCTAATTTTCTCTTAAGAAATTCATGCAACTCCATTCTCGTTATTTCCTTTCTTCTCCCCTTCATGCCACCGGTTTCCATCACGATAGTATTTTTCAGGTCCAGGGAGAATCGCTCAGCAAAATCAACTAAAGCAAATGTGACACCTATCAGAAGTGTTTTTCTATTCTCTGCTTCTAAACTTTGCAGAACATGATGCAATTCATCTAATTCGTCCAGGTAAAATCCGGATCTGGCATCCTTGCTGGAGTGGATTAACTGATCGACCATCCACACCAGGGAAGAATTTCCCCTTTCGATATAGGAAGGAAGTAGCCCGATAATGCACCAGTCGACGGGTTCTCCATAAAATAATTCAAACCCTCGCTTATACGACTTCCTGTAAATATCCAGGTCTTTTACAAAATGCCTGCTTGGCTGACTGCGAGTTGTTCCGCTGCTTTCGAAAATGATCTCGGATTCAAAATCAGTGGTTTTGATAGAATTCTCTTTAAAAAAACTGATGGGCATAAATGGAAGCCGGCTTATGTCTGAAATCATGTTCGGGTCGATTTTTAATGACTCGACATAAAGCTTGTACAACGCATTATTCAGGTACTGGAAACGGAAGATTTCCAGGGCTATGCTTGCAAATGTGTCCCGGTTCGCTTTAAAGACCCTTTCTTTTAAATCATGAATCATCTTGTTCAAACAAAGATGTGCAAAGATATCTGCTTAGACCTCAGCAACCGGCAACTATAGACGTAAAAAAGCCGTAAATGATATGTAAAATTCCTCTTAAATGCATCGCTTTTGCAGAAAAACCTGTAGGTTTGATAAATATTAATTTGACCATGAAAATCAAATATTTGCTGGCAATTTTGTTGTTCTTCGTTGTTGCTTGCAACAAGGGTAACAATGGTCAACTTTCTTTGACAATAAAGACGGTAAGCTCTAATGACGTTGCAGTGGGCGAGCCTTTGCAGATATTATTTGATTTTACTGAAAAATCCAGCGTGATCGACTCCATCATGATGATGAAAATCCGGATAAACCAAAAAACAACCGAAACAGTCCGCGATACGGTTGGTTATCCCGTTCCCACTTACCCAAAAAATTCAAGGGGGCAAATACGGTTAAGCCTGGATTACAACCTGGATCTGATTTCTGCCATCAATCCTCCCCCTATTGATTCCGCACATTTCGAAAGTGACTCGCTGATTCTGAAATTTGTGGCTAAGGATCTGGACAACCATACCAGTGATACCGTGTCGACGGGGTTGATAGTTGTTCAGCGAACACAATAGTGTTTCAGCAATCAATCTACTTTGTTCACATCAATAGCGAAGCGCATATTTGACTTTATCCTTTTTAGCAGTTTATATATTGCAAGCTGCGCAATAATTATGGTATGGCAAACATACCAGCTTTTGCTTCATACGAGCCCTTCAGGAAATTTGATGGGATTTGTCTTTTTCGCTACCGTATGCAGCTATAATTTTCACTGGTTCCTGACTCCATTTTCTATAAGTTACTCGCAGCGACTTGCATGGGCTCATCAGCATAAAGGCTGGCATCTATTTCTCTATTTCGTGGGTCTGATAGGCACCCTTGTTTTTTTTCTTTTTATTCGCGAGCATTGGCTGGCGCTTGGATTTGGTGCCTTCATTACATTCCTGTACTCGGCTCCAAAATTACCCTTGCCGGCTTTTCGATCGCTCAAAGAAATTGCAGTCGGAAAAACTATATTCCTGTCTGTAGTTTGGGCTTATGTGACTGCCGCGTTGCCTTTTTTTATTGAAAACCAGCCATGGAAATTTGAATATATTCAGTATGTATTAAACCGTTTTATGCTGATCTATTCCATTTGCATTCTATTTGATTACAGGGACCGCGGCGATGATAAAAAGGAAGGCATCAGAAGTATGATTACATATCTTGATGAAAAAGGCATCAACCTTCTTTTTGGTATATCGATGTTATTATTTTTCATCAGTACCTGGTGCCTGAAATTCTATGGCCATAGTTATAGAGACCTTGTTTTGCTCGCCATTCCTGGTATAATCACAGCTATCCTCTATCCATATGCGAAGAAGAATTTTTCCGATTATTTGTACTATTTCGTGTTAGATGGTCTAATGATGCTTTCTGGATTACTGATGCTTATTTTTAATTAAAAACTGCGACACGCCAAGCCATGTGAGAGGCGCAATAGAGTTAATTAGCTACTTTTGAAATTAAATATTGATTCATGGCCACATCCGCGAAAATCACTTCATCGAAAAAGCCAATATTAACAGCCAAATCCCTGGAGTTCCTGAAGAACTACCTCAACACCGCATCTCCGGTTGGATTTGAGACCAAAGGGCAGAAAATATGGCTGGATTATCTTAAACCTTTTGTGGATACTTATTTTGCTGATCCATATGGAACTGCTGTAGGAGTTATAAATCCGGATCATCCTTTTAAAGTGGTGATTGAAGCACACGCCGATGAAATCAGCTGGTTTGTCAATTACGTCAATCCCGAAGGATTACTGTATTTAAAAAGAAATGGTGGCGTAGATCATCAGATCGCACCTGGTCAACGAGTTATTATTCACGGAAAGAAAGGACCTGTTAAAGCGGTTTTTGGATGGCCTGCCATTCATACTCGTCTAGGCAATCCGGATGCAAAAGAACCTCAGCCTAAGCTGGATAACCTCTTTCTGGACTGCGGTGCGAGGAACAAAAAAGAAGTCGACCAATTAGGAATACATGTGGGATCTGTGGTCACTTACCGGGAAGGTTTTGATGAGCTGGCATATGACTATTTTATTGCACGCGCATTTGATAATCGCATTGGCGGCGTGATGATCGCAGAAGTGGCCAGGTTAATTAAAGAGAACAAGAAAAAACTTCCCTATGGTCTTTATGTTGTTAACGCTGTTCAGGAAGAGATAGGATTAAGAGGTGCTGAAATGATTGCGCGAAGGATCAAACCTAATATCGCCATTATCACGGATGTGACGCATGATAGTGCCACGCCCATGGTAAATAAAATAATAGAAGGAGAAATAACCTGCGGCAAGGGCCCGTCACTGGCATTTGGTCCGGCAGTTCACAACAAATTGCTTTCGCTCGTGCGTGAAATAGCTGAGAAGAAAAAGATTCCGGTTCAATTGAGAACGGTTTCCCGCAGTACGGGAACAGATACAGATTCTTTTGCCTATGCCAATGATGGTTGTCCATCCGTTCTGATATCAATTCCACTCAGGTATATGCACACCACAGTTGAAATGCTGCACAAAAACGATATTGAAGAAACTATAAGATTGATGTATGAAACCCTGTTGGAACTGACCCCAAAAACGAACCTGACTTATTTGTAACGGCTGTAGCTTCCTGATTTTTCTGCAGGCAGTTTCCCATACAAAAAATTGTCCGTTGCTCCGACAAGGAAGCCCCATTGAATACGTTCAGAATGGTATTTAACCGCTATTTTTACCAAAATTTTCCTTTACTCAAGGATTCCGGCATAGTTGTCAAATAAAAATAATTATGAACCAGCCAACCTGTAAAAACAATTGGTCCATAGAAGAAATAAAGGACATTTACAACTCTCCCTTATTGGAATTGATTTACCGGTCAGCTACCGTGCACCGTGAGTACAATGACACTGCTGAAGTGCAGGTATGCACTTTACTGTCTGTCAAGACAGGAGGTTGCCCGGAGGATTGCGCCTATTGTCCGCAAGCTGCACGATATCATACCGACATCAACGTTCAATCGTTGATGCAAACAGATGAGGTGCTGGAATATGCGAAGAAGGCGAAAGAAGCCGGGTCCACCCGATTCTGCATGGGTGCGGCCTGGAGGGAAGTTCGTGATAACCGGGATTTCGACCGCGTGCTTGATATGGTGAAAGTAGTCAATGCACTTGGCATGGAAGTATGCTGCACGTTGGGGATGCTGACAGAACACCAGGCGGAAAAACTGGCCGGTGCGGGTCTCCATGCATACAATCACAATCTGGATACTTCCCGCCAATACTACCAGGAAATTATTACCACGAGAACCTACGATAATAGATTGCAAACACTGGAAAACGTGCGAAAGGCGGGGATCACTGTCTGCTGCGGCGGTATCATTGGTTTGGGAGAAACCCATGAAGACCGGATCGAAATGCTGCATGTTCTTTCAACCTTTCCTCGCCATCCCGAAAGCGTACCTATCAACGCACTAGTGAGAGTCAAAGGAACTCCTTTAGAAAACAATCCGAAAGTGGATATCTGGGATATGATCCGGATGATTGCTACCGCGAGGATCCTGATGCCCGCAACCATGGTAAGGCTAAGCGCTGGAAGAATGGAAATGAGTTTGGCTGAACAGGCACTTTGTTTTATGGCTGGCGCCAATTCCATATTTGCGGGAGATAAATTACTTACAACACCCAATCCCACATTCGATGAAGACAATGCGATGTTTCAGTTATTGGGATTGAAACCGAGAGTTGCATTTAAAGAGGAAAATAACCTGGCAGAAGAGGTCATAAGATAATTCCTGTTTTTTTATTTCATTTGACCCAAAAAAAAATTCCTCCATAGACATGGAGGAATTCTTTTTAACCCTTAAAACAACCAACATGAAAAATCTTGTTGT
>PSRA01000181.1 GCA_003175695.1 Bacteroidota bacterium
TTCATTAATAATATTTTTCAGCTGAACCTCATTGACGGCAAAAACCAAAGCAAAATCTATTTTTTTGCTTTTCAGCAAGGGAGTAACATTCTTGGCAAACGCCAGCTTGGCGAATTGCTTTTCAATGGAAGACGGCAATCCCTGGATCAAAAGACTTTTTTCGTCTTTTAACTGCAGTTTTTCCAACAAAGATTGTGACATGCGGCAGATGATTTAAAATCGTGGGTTTAACACGTTGTGGGGATGCAAAGATAAAAAAAATCCGTGAAAATTGATCGAAAATCTTAATAAAAATGCAGGCAAAAAGCGCCAGGGTAATGCCGTGAAACAAGCGCCCGTCAAAGATTTGCTGCTTAGCGATCATCTGGCCTGTAATAAGTCTGTGCGGCCTGAACTTCTCCTTTTAGTTTTTCTATTCGCTTATCATCCAAAGGATGCGTGATCAGTATTTCAGGTGTTCGATTAGAGGTTGAAACTGCTTTTATCCTTTGCCAGCATGAAATTGCCTCCCGTGGATCATAGCCCGCCAATGCAGCAAATCTTAATCCCAGGCGATCAGCGTCATATTCCTGTTTTTTCGTAAAAGGCAGAATTCCAGCTACGTTTGGTCCCGCCCCGTACGCACTCATAACGCCATTATGCGCCTCCGCGGGTTGATCTACCATGGCAACAGATTGTGCAACGCCGCCTACTTGCTGGGCCTTCGTTTCGCCTAATCTTTCATTTCCGTGTTTTGCCAGTACATGTGTAATAGTATGACCCAATATGATTGCGAGCGCCGTTTCGTCTTGGGTAAGGGGCAGAATACCTGTATAAATGACAATTTTTCCACCGGGCATGCACCATGCATTCACTTCTTTAGAATCCACCAGGTTGAATTCCCACTTAAATCCGTCCAACTCTTTGCTGATGCCCTGTTGCGCATAGTAATCTGTGATAGCCTGCGAAAGTTTTCTTCCGACCCTGTCCACCATCAATGCGCTTGGATTCGCGGGGCTTTTCTCAACTACCTTATGTTCTGTGAGGAATTTTTTGTATGAATCTGCGGCCGCAGCCTGGATATCTGATTCTGAATAAAGCGCTAACTGACTCCTGCCAGTAATAGCGTTACGGCTACAGCCGACCGTGATAAGCACCGGCCAAATAATTGTCGATAATTTTTTTACTATACCCATCGGTTGCTAAATGGAGGCCAGACCGTTCCAGGGATTGGATGTTTCGAGAGCGACCAGATAAAAGATAAAACAGGTCAAGGAAATTAATAAAATTCCGAGACCGTGGATCATCTTTCAACAAAATGCTCTTTTCAGGAAGGCCAGTCCTGCGCTATTTGCCGTCTGAGTTCAAACCACTTCTGCGCTGCCTTCTTTTGTCACGATATTTCAAAATCGGCACCTTGCTTTCACTCCCTTTCAACAGACGGCCAATATTTTTTTGGTGCGTGAGTATTACAAGCAGGGCAACAGCAATTGCGAATGCCCGATATAAAGGTTCTTTTTCATTGAAGATAAAAAGTATGAGAACCGCAAACGCAATACTTGCCAAAATGGAACTTAACGAAACAAATCGTGTCAGATAAAGAACGAGCAGGAAAACGCCCACACAGCAAACGGCTACTAAAGGCTGAATGGCCAATATCATTCCGAACAGTGTGGCGACTCCCTTGCCACCGCGGAAGTCAGCCCAGATCGGAAATATATGTCCCAATACGGCAGCTAATCCAAGTCCCACCATCAAGTTGGTTCTGTCCCATTCATTGTGCATGTAGTACGGAACGAAAACATATAGACTGGTTGCGACTACCCCTTTCATTACGTCACCAATCATAACGATAGTGCCCCATTTCGGGCCCAATACACGAAAAGTATTGGTAGCGCCTGCATTGCCGCTTCCGTATTCACGAATGTCGATGCCAAAAAAATATTTGCTAATCCAGACAGCTGTGGGAATAGAGCCGATCAGGTAGGCCAGCAGTATAAACGCAAGCTCCTTCATTCAATTGGGTTATAGTTGGATGTCAAAAATAATAAAACTGCCTATTAAACGATTAATTATTATGCTTTATGCCTTCTTTTTTAATACTAAACAGGCCCATCCATCACGCCGGTATTCCCTGACTTTATGCATCTTGTTTAGTTCAGCTGTTCGTAGCATTTCTTCCTCGTCTGCATCGAAAAATCCACCTAATATTAAAACGCCTCCTAACCTCAAATGTTGCCGGAAATCAGCCAGATTTTCGATGAGAAAATTCTTTGTAATGTTGGCTAGCAATATGTCAAAAATACCAAGCTCAGTTGTAGAATCACCCTTCAGAACAGTAATATTACTGCAGTCGTTTGCGATCACATTTTCCTTCGCATTCTCAATGCTCCAGTCGTCATTGTCAACGGCAACAATTTGCCCAGCCCCCATCTTAGCAGACAGTATAGCCAATATGCCTGTGCCAGTGCCGAAGTCCAATACCTGCTCCCCTGAAAAATTGATTTCACGCATGGCATCAATCATCAAATATGTCGTTGCATGATGGCCAGTTCCAAAACTCATTTTGGGCGTTATGACCAGATCATGCTTGACTCCCGCCAGAGGCTGATGAAATGCCGCACGAATCATGCAGAAATCTTCAATGATGATAGGATGATAGTCAGTCTCCCAGATCTGATTCCAATTCTGCTCGCCAAGTTCCTGCCTGGTATACTTTAATCCCTGCTCCTGCAGCATTATCCTGACAAAATTCTCATCAACATTATCCTTCTCCGCATACGCGCGAATTTCATTCTCCTCTTCTTCCATTCCTTCAAAACCCGCATCGATGAGGCGTGCAATCAGCAATTCGGCATCTGCTGGTTCATCAATTACTATAGTATACCGGATGTATGACATAATAAAGAAGGGAATCTCTCCCCTGATTTTCGCAAGAGAAAAATCCCCCATCTCTCAACTAAGAATTTATGATTCTCTTGATTCCCTGGATTCCTGCGGTTTGCCTTCAGGCTTGGGCATCAAAACTTTTCGACTAAGCTTGAATTTTCCAGTCTTGTGATCAATGCCAATCAATTTCACTTTTACCATATCGCCTTCGTTCAACACACCTTCCATCGTCTCAAGTCTTTTCCAACTTACCTCGCTGATGTGTAACAGGCCTTGCTTTCCTGGAAGAAATTCAACGAATGCTCCATAAGGCATCACTGATTTGACTTTTGATTCATAAGTCGATCCAACCTCCGGAACTGCAACAATACCTTTAATCCACGCTACCGCTTTTTCAAGACCTTCTTTTGCAGGGCTGAAAATGCTGACCTCTCCATAGTTGCCTACTTCTTCAATATTGATTGTGGTACCAGTTTCACGTTGAATTTCCTGGATCACTTTGCCTTGAGGCCCAATGACTGCTCCGATAAATTCTTTATCGATAAATAACTTTTCCATTCTCGGTGCATGTGGCTTCACTTCTTCTCTTGCGGCAGCAATGCATTGATACATGGAATCAAGGATGAATAGTCTTCCTTTGCGCGCCTGCTCGAGTGCCTGGCGCATTGTTTCCATGCTCAATCCGTCCACTTTAATATCCATCTGAACACCACAAATTCCTTCGCGGGTTCCGGTCACTTTAAAATCCATATCTCCCAGGTGATCTTCGTCGCCAAGAATATCTGTCAGAACAGCATTTTTTCCATCAGATGGCCGGGTGATCAGTCCCATGGCAACACCACTCACATGTTTTCCAATAGGAACACCTGCATCCATCAACGCTAATGAACCGGCGCAAACAGTGGCCATAGAGGATGATCCATTTGACTCCAGAATATCGCTCACGATACGAACTGTATAAGGATAATCTTTTCCGGGCATCATTTGCCTCAATGAACGCATGGCAAGATTGCCATGGCCGACTTCTCTTCTTCCTGGTCCCCTCATCGGTTTCACTTCACCGGTAGAAAACGGAGGGAAGTTATAATGTAGAATGAATTTGGAATAGTCAGATTTTGCAGCACTTTCGATGAGTAATTCATCCAGGGGTGTGCCGAGCGTCACGGTAGTTAACGATTGCGTTTCGCCCCTGGTGAACAATGCAGACCCGTGTGGTGCTGGAAGTGTATCCGTTTCCATAGCAAGAGGACGGATTTGATCCAGACTGCGGCCATCCAGACGGATACTTTCATCCAGTATCATATTCCGAACTACTTCCCATTTCAAGTCTTCGTAATATTTTTTGGCCAGTTTTTTATCCGTATCAGAAATCTCTTCGCCGAGGCTTGCAATCAATTCATCTTTCAATTGATCATAACCTTCGCTGCGCTCATGTTTGCTGCTGCCGGCTCTTGAAATTTGGTATACCCGGTCTTTTGCAAATGCAACTACCTTTTGTTGTAGAGCTTCGTTTGTTTCAGGCTTCGTATAATCTCTTTTTCCAGCAACGCCTACTTTCTCTCTTAATTCGGACTGGGCTTTGATTTGAATCCTGATTGCATCATGCGCCATTTGTAGGGCCTGGATCAGATCCTCTTCACTGCATTCAGCAGCTTCGCCTTCCACCATCATCAGGTTTTTCTCAGTGGCAGCGATAATAAATTCGAGGTCTGATTTTTCCAGTTCGGTGCGCGTTGGGTTGACAACCATTTTCCCATCAACCCGGGAAATCCTTACCTCACTGATGATTTCTTTAATGGGAATATCTGAAACAGCAAGTGCAGCTGACGCAGCAAGGCAGGCAAGCGCATCCGGCATGACTTCAGGATCACTTGAAATCAGGTTGATCAAGACCTGGACATCGCAAAAATAATCTTCGGGAAACAGTGGGCGTAAAGCACGGTCAACGAGACGGCTCGTCAGGATTTCATAGTCGTTAAGCCTTGCTTCTCTTTTAAAGAATGAACCCGGAATGCGGCCTGCGGATGCAAATTTTTCCTGGTAGTCTACCGACAAAGGAAAAAAGTCCTGGCCTTCTTTGGGTTCCCTGGTTGCTACAACGGTAGCCAATATGATACAATTTCCTTGACGAACTGTTACGGATCCGTCGGCTTGTCTGGCCAGTTTGCCGGATTCAATCGTGATAGTTTGATTGTCACTGGAATTAAAAGTGACACTAAATGGTTGTGAAAGCATGTAAAGATTCAATTTGCAATTATGATTTGCGGGTATGGATGCAAGTCATAATCTAAGTTTCTGTAATAGAAAATTCAAGCGGGGAAAAAAAATTATTCCCAACCAGTATCAATAGTTGGGAATAATTTTTTTAAATAGCATAAAAATCAATTATTTTCTAAGTCCGATTTTCTCGATCAGCTGGCGATATTGCTGCAGATCATGCTTGCTTAAATAAGTCAGCAGGCGTTTCCTTTTGCCAACCAGTTGCATGAGACCGCGGTGAGTGGAGAAATCTTTCTTGTTTGCTTGTAGATGGTCGGAAATCCGGTTAATACGTTCAGTCAGAAGGGCAATTTGTCCTTCAATAGAACCGGTATTGGCGGTTTTGCCACCAAACTCCGAAAAATATCCTGCTCTTTTTTCTTTTGTCAAATAAGGCATCTCAAATTTTTTTAAACGACATCCAAATATTATTCTGCTAATTTCGGCGCAAAAGTAGCAAAATTATTTGAATTATCTGACGTTTTTTAAAATGAGTTAGCTTTGCCCGGCTCTGTTAAAAGCTACGGCATAAGCTATTGATTTGCATTTTCTTCCTCACTGTTAAATCGCCCAGGGCAAGGCGGATCAGTGCTTAAAAATTATTAATGAGAATTGTACATGTAATAGGCAACAGACCCCAATTTATCAAGTTGGCCGTGTTGCTGAAGGCGCTGGATCATGGAAATTGCAAGAATACTATACTTCATACCGGTCAGCATTTCGACGACAATATGTCAAAGATTTTCTTCGCGGAGTTAGCTATCCCTGATCCGAATTATTTGCTGGGAATCAATAGTTTACCCCATAGTCAACTAATTGGCCAAATGCTTTTAGGCGTAGATGCCGTGCTGGAAAAGGAAGTCCCGGATTGCGTGTTGGTTTATGGAGATACTAATACTACCCTGGCGGGAGCACTTGCGGCCAAAAAAAGAAATATCCCGGTCATTCACGTAGAGGCCGGTATCAGAACCGGAAATGAAGAAATGCCCGAAGAAGCAAACCGCTACCTCGCCGACAGGATATCAAGTCTGAATTTTTGTTCTACCTACCTGTGTGCCGAAAATCTCAAAAAGGAGGGATTTGAAAGTCAGGCAATCGACTCACGCGTTGTTAACAGCGGGGACCTTTTGCTGGATGCCTGCAAAACATATGGTGCGCAGGCGTTGAATCGCGGCTTTCAACGCCAACATATCAATGCGAATCAAAATTCTGTGCTGGCAACTATTCACCGGGCTGAAAACATTGATAACAAAGAGAAATTGCGAAATATCATTCAGGCCCTGAACGTGATTCATGAAAATACCCCTGTTATATTTCCCATGCATCCGAAAACGAACCGGGTAATTCGGCACCTGGGTTTGGAAGTCAGATTCCATGCCATCGAAGCTGTAGGATACCTGGATAATTTGTCGCTGATACAGCAGTGTTCTTCTGTAATCACAGACAGCGGAGGTTTGTCCAGGGAAGCTTTCTTTTTTAATAAACCGGTACTGGTGCTCATGGAGTACCCGTTTTGGCCCGAAATATTCGTTCATGGTAACGGTCTTCGGTCAGCTTCTGTTGCAGTGGAAATAGTGCAGTCTCATCAAAGATTGCTAGGACAGAGTATTCAAAATAAAGTAGACATTTTTGGCGATGGACATGCGGCAGAAAAGATCGCTACGGAAATCCTCAAATTGTCCTGAAAGGTTCTGACATCAAAATTTGCACATGGCTAAGGAAGTTGTTGTTACCGTAATTTCAGATCTTGCTACCGACCAGCGGGTGCACAAGGTATGTCAGACCCTTCATGAAAATGGTTATTCAGTTACCCTTGTCGGATCAAAAAAAAGAAAAAGCCTGTTGCTGGGAAAAAGGGATTATCGCACAATCAGGATTCCCCTTTTATTTCAGCGAAGCATATTTTTTTACATCGAATACAATACAAGATTATTTTTCAGATTACTTTTCCTGCGCGCCGATATTTTCCTTGGAAATGACCTTGACGTGATGGCAGCCACATGGTTTGCGTCAGCAGTAAAGAAAAAACCGATCGTCTACGACACACATGAATACTTTATGGAGATGGCGGGTTTGGATAATAAATTTCTTCGGAAAAAAATTTGGAAGAGCCTGGAAAGTTATATTTTTCACAGAGTTCGTTATATTTATACCATATCCGATTCTTTTTGCATCTTGTACAAGAATGACTACAATAAGGATCTGAAGACCGTAAGAAATGTTCCTTATGCTCATGTAAGTGAGAACGCTCTGGTTAGCCCGCTGGTGAATCAAGTTCTGACAAAGATTCCCAAAGGCAAACATATTCTTATCTTCCAGGGTGCAGGCATCAACCCACACAGAGGCGTCGAGGAATTGGTGCTGGCTATGAAGCAACTTGATCCTGAAAAGTATCATTTGCTCCTTATTGGCGGCGGAGATATTTTTTCCCAAATTGAAAAATCAATCCTGGACAATGGCCTTCTGGACCGCATTACGGTCGTCCCGAAAATCCCTTTTGCAGACTTAAGAGAAGTAACCAGGCACGCAGAATTAGGACTTTCCCTCGACAAAGCCGATAACATCAATCACCGTTATGGATTGCCGAACAAGATTTTCGACTACCTGCATGCTGGTGTGCCGGTATTGGTAAGCAGACTTATTGAGCTTGAAAAAATCGTCGACCAGTATAATGTGGGTACTTTTATTGACAATCATGATCCAGCTCATATTGCCCTCATGATTGAAAAAGTTTTTGCTGATCCGGCCCAGATGGACACTTGGAAAGCCAACACCATAAAGGTGAGAAATGAATTGAACTGGGAGAAAGAAGGAAAAATTGTTTTAGATATATTTAAACAAGTAGAAGCCGAAACGGTTAATTAATGAGATGCAAGAAAAACATCTGCATATCATTTGTCATG
>PSRA01000036.1 GCA_003175695.1 Bacteroidota bacterium
GCGCTTATATATATAAATACTTATCCGTTGAACGCCCGGTTCATAACATACCTTAATCCGTATATTTCGGTCATAGCCATAATATTTTGTTTTCTTCCCGTTCTACTTCTCTTGTGGAAGCGGCTCGAATACCAGAAAGCTTATATTTTTATCGGAATTTACTGGCTGATCAACGGCCTCGCCAATCTGCCTGAATGCCTCGGCGAGTCACAGAACCTCACCTTGTTGAATCAAATCACCCTTATTTATAACCTTGTTGATACGCCATTGGTATTGCTGGTATTTTATTTTGCAGCAAAAGGTAATAAAAGAAAAGTATTGTCGTGGTTGATCCCTTCCTTCGTGTTATTTGAATTGATCATGATCATCTGGAAGGGACATAACTTCGATTCCAGCACAGTAATAATTGGCGTGGGAGGCTTGCTGATTCTAATTTACAGTGTCATGGGACTCGCAGAATATTTTCAAAAAATCGAACACAATTCTTTTGAGAATACGATGGGTTTTATTTATGCCGCCTTTATTTTTGAATATGGACTCTCCATTATCATTTTTGTCTTCAACTATCTCAACTTTAAAAGAGAGACCGTAAATGTGAATCTGTTTGTCTATTATCTCAGTGTAATTTCCGCGACTATACTCACCACGATTGGGTTTTGGAAATATGCAAAACCAAAATATGCTGAAGAATAACCAATAATCCGCCCAAAGACAACCGCCCGAACATGCCATCTGGTACGGGCAGGCAAAGAAAACACCACGCACCCGACTCCGGCCTATCGGCTAATCCTCATCTTCCTCATAGTTAAACGATCCCTGGTTATCATTATAAATCGACTCCCAGTCTTTCACCTTATCATCACCTAATAGTTCAAGTATATCGAAAATCGGATCCACTTTCTTTTTCCATTCTACGGTGGTCGCATCTCCATACCTCGAAACATAAAGACAGTGGTCTGTTTCCAGATTTACTTTAATCAGACTAATGGGATCCTGCTCTTTCTCCTGGATCAGGTAATAACAATTCTTTTCTAGCAACGCATACGAATACATACGACACAGTTTTTTTACAAACTAATTCCGAACTTAATGGGCAGCTGGAAGGTTGAATCAATGGGATGAGTAACCGAGTTGAGCTTCGAGGAGGGAATTCAATCATGAACCCTGAAGCAAGGCAAATTTAAGGCATTTGGTGAATTTGAAGCGCTTTCGTGGACAATGAAAATTGTAAATTGATCTTAAGCAATACAATATATTGATAATCAAATAATTAATGATAAGTGCGGCTTTTATGTTCGCCTCTTTCGATGGATCCCAAAAAAAAAGCAACTAGTTTATTGCTAAACTAATTGCCATTACTCATGTATCCTCGTGCCTTCTTTCGCTGCTATTGCGAAAGCTTAATTTCTCCGACATCAGCCGTTTGTCCGTCCGTTACTGTAATACCATCTTTAGCTGCATTCTTGTATGGTGGCTTAGCTTCTATGACAATCTTATAGGTTCCTGGTTTTACATCAGGAATTTCAAAACTACCCTGGTTAATCATGACCTTAAGTGTATCTGTTTGGGACATCACCCAAGCCCTGGTTGCAGCGTCAGGAGGACTAACTGTTCCTTTTACTGTACCGTTAACCAGCGTATTGAAGGCAAAAATTCCGGCCGACACAATAGCTAATGCGGCTAAACTTAATTTAGAGACTTTCATAACTTGAGAAAATTTAAATGATGAATAATGATTAAAATTCAAAGACGCACTTTATCTATCACGCATTAGAGAAAGGAGGTTATGGGTTAAAAAACAAGGACTATGCCATAAATTTTTTAAACCCTTAAGATTTCTGCACAAAATCTTTTTTCTTAACAAATAATTAAGGGGAAAAAATTCCCCAGTTATAACTGTAATGTATAACCGAAAACTAGCCGGCGAAAGTTTTGATAACACCTTGCTCCAGCCGTAAAAATTTATTCACAGAAGCAGGTATTTCATCTTCATAATGACTAACATAAATGAGCGTAGTCTGAAAAATGTCGCAATATAAATCGATGAGTGATTTGAATATTTTTTTGTGATCATTGTCGAGGCCCTGGCAAGGTTCATCAAGTATCAGCAAGGGAGGCGTCTTTATCAGTGCCCGGGCCAATAGCGCCATCCTTTGCTCACCCAATGACAGATGAGATAACAATTGAAAAGATCGATCTCTGAGCCCTGACAAATCTAACCATTCATGCACTCTATTTTCTTGTTCCTGATCTAATCTCCGGAAAAGGCCAATTGTATCAAACAGGCCTGACGCGATGGTTTGATATATGTTCGCTGAAGAATCAAAATAAAGATGTAATTCAGGAGATATATAGCCGATCTTTTGTTTAATATCCCAAATACTTTCGCCACTCCCCCGGCGCCGGTCAAATAGATAGATTTCATTCGCATAGGCCTGAGGGTTATCCCCGTTGATCAGGCTCAATAAAGTTGATTTACCTGCGCCATTCGGACCGGACAAAGACCATCTTTCACTCTTTGCCACTTGCCAATTTATATCCTTTAATACTGATTTATCGCCATATTGCACGTTCACCCCAACCATCCTGACTGCATACTCAAAGTCATGTAGAGAATGGGATCGCATCGATTCTAGTTTCTCGCGACTTATCCATCCTTGCTGTGACGCCGATTCCCTGCGAGGTATAAATAAATCCCGGGGGGACTGACTGATCATCCGGCCGCCATCCAG
Source organism: Bacteroidota bacterium (assembly GCA_003175695.1). Classification (GTDB taxonomy): domain Bacteria; phylum Bacteroidota; class Bacteroidia; order Chitinophagales; family Chitinophagaceae; genus Puia. The sequence goes on from PSRA01000036.1 coordinate 2,733, forward strand.
GGTGGCGATGTGAGTAATGCAGTCAGGAAGCTGATCGGCTGATGTGATGAGAAGAAAGGCCTGGCCTAATCCGCTCAATTCATTCATGATCCGGGAAAAGAGATTTCGGACGTTTGTATCCAGACCGGTGAAGGGCTGATCGAGGATCATGAGTGCACAATTTTGCAAAAGTCCCTTCACCAATTGAAGTCTCTTATTTTCACCATTCGAAAGCTGGATCAGCGGTTCTTTCATTAACTCCCTCAGATGTAAGAGATCGATCAGTTCGGATTTTGACATTACTTTGTCGCGGTAGTGAACTGAATCCGGATAAGCCGATAACTCTTCTTGCACTGTTATTGTCATCTCCGAGTCGAAAGAATTGAATCGCTGCTGATAATAAAAATCACTCTGATGATAAATATTTCTGAAATGATGTCGCTGTTCTATTACATGGATATTGTTTTGGAAATTATCGGCTGATCCGAACGATGCTTCGATGGACCCTTGGTAGTGATAGCGGCCGTTTAATGTGTGAGCGAATACGGTTTTGCCGCTGCCTGCTTGCCCGATTAAAGCCCATTGCTGACCTCGCTTTATTGAGAAATGAATATTGTCTAATATCTTTTTATTACCGAATGCGACACTAAGGCCCTTAATTGTCAGAAAATCATCTTCCATGTGAGTGAAGATAATGGTAAAGATGAAATCTATGTGCGGCTATGTTTCTATCTTTCTATGTGGAAGAAGCCAGGGACTACAGGCTTTTTTCACTACATAGACACACGGTACCACATAGGAAAATATCCACATTATCTTCCTGCAGCTAAAAATCTATAATTTCACCGCATAATACACCCTGTTTGATTTCCCAGAATACCATACAGCAGATACTTAGCAGAATTGACATTACTGAAATAATCGGTGGATTTGTCAAGTTGAAAAAACGAGGCGCGAATTACCTGGGACTTTGTCCTTTTCACAATGAAAAGACGCCGTCATTTACCGTTTCACCGTCGAAAGAGATTTATAAATGTTTCGGATGTGGCCGCAGCGGGAATACTATCAGCTTTCTCATGGAGCATGAGAAGTATTCTTACGTTGAAGCGTTGAAATGGCTGGCACAAAAGTATAATGTTGAAGTAGAAGAAACGGAGAGCAGTCCCGAGGTAAAGGCTATGCAGCAAGCCGCCGATAGCTTGTACATCATCAATGGTTTTGCCCAAAAATATTTTGCTGAACAGCTGTTTTCTTCAGACGAAGGCCAAAACATCGCCCTGAGCTACCTGAAGGAAAGGGGATTCAGGGAAGAAACTATCAAAAAGTTTCAACTGGGCTACGGTCTGGAGGAACGAGATGCGTTTGCCAAGGTTGCTTTGGCAGCACAATATAACCAGGACCTGCTTCAAAAATCGGGATTGGTAGTCGTTCGGGATGGAAGGATTTCAGATAACTACCGGGGCAGAATTATCTTTCCCGTTCATAACCAGACTGGAAAAATCCAGGGTTTCGGCGCCCGACTTATTAGGAATAACGACCGGGCTCCCAAATACATCAACACCCCCGAAAATGAAATCTATGTCAAGAGCAGGATCCTCTATGGCATGTATTTCGCGAGGCAGGCGATCGACAAAATGGATGAGTGCTTATTGGTAGAAGGGTATACAGATGTCATCTCCTTACACCAGGCAGGTATAGAAAATGTTGTCGCCAGTGGCGGAACATCTCTTACTCATGATCAACTTCGGTTGATCCGCAAATACACCAAGCACCTCACTATTATTTATGATGGAGACCAGGCGGGTGTCAAAGCCGCTTTGCGCGGTCTTGATATGGCGCTGGAAGAAGGACTAAGTGTAAAATTGGTCCTTATTCCAGACAATGACGACCCGGACAGTTATGTCAATAAGATTGGTGCATCAGCATTCCGCGAATTCATTGCTACTTCAAGGAAGGATTTCATTTTGTTTCAGATCGAATTGGCATTGCGCGATGCCGGGGCGGACTCCAATAAAAAAGCCATCCTTGTCAATCAGATAGCCGAAACTATTTCGAAGATCAACAAAGCAGAAGATTTTACGCTTCAACAGGATTATATCAGAAAATCCGCCGAACTCCTGAAAATCGATGAAGCAGGCCTGTTGGGATTAGTCAATAAGTTTATTCGCGATCGGGTTGGCAAATTCGAGACTAAAGCCGGGATGGTTGAACCCTCTGCTTCAGGTCCGGATTCCGAACAAGCAATTCCCGAAAATGAAGATGAGCTCTTCAACCTGTTATTCAGAGACGAGATGCAGGAAAGGGCCATCATTCGATCCTTGCTGGAATTCGGCATGAAGCCCTGGGAGGAAAGAAAAGTGGCAGATTATATGCTCGAAGAATTGGGGGATCATGAAATGATCGACAATACGGATCTTAATAAAATCCTGGATATATACAAAAATTGGTATGGTCAGGGATTTGAACCTACCGCAAAGAATTTCTTATACCAGGAGGATCAGCATCTGAGCACGATGGTTGTTTCGATTATGGATTTTCCCTATGAATTGAGTCCAAATTGGAAGGAACACTACGAAGGGAAAATTTTGACCAGGGAGGATCTTTATAAGGAGGAAGTGATTTCAACGATCAGTTATCTGAAGTTGAGAAAGATTAAGAGACTGATGGAAATGAATCAGAAAGATCTCGAAAAATCTCATACGCCCGAAGAACAAGTGATGTATATCGAGACGCATAAGCATTTGAAGAATATGGAAAAGGAATTATTGGCACAGGTGGGAACAGTGATCGTGAAATAGTTATCAGATGACAACTGCCAACCACCACTTCTCTGGTATGAAGATTAGTTTAAACGCCTTCTGGAGTCATCTTTCCCGCAATCAATCTGTCGATTGCCGCCTCAAGGCGTCTTGAGCGGGTCTCACTTTTCTTGGCATTAGCGATCCAACTCACATATTCGTTCTTATTGTTGGATGGTAACTTTTCAAAAAAATGCGAGGCAATCTTGCTTCTCTTGAGTTCCTGGACGAAATCTTCAGGAGGGTTGACAGTGTGGCTCACATAATCAACTTCGGATAGAGCGCCTGACATAACGCTGGCGGGAGTTCTATTGACCAGCGACATCCTATCGGCTTTCCTGAATCGCATGGCTGTCCATACGTGGTCTAAAGCTACCTGCCTGACTGCTTCATAGCCCGACTGCGTGATGCATCCCCACGAGCACTCACGGTTAAGTGTAGTTGCAATCTTGGAAGTAGTCTTTGGATGTGCCACCCATAATTTGCTATCCCGGTGGAGGGCGGGCAATACTTCATTAATAATATTTTTCAGCTGAACCTCATTGACGGCAAAAACCAAAGCAAAATCTATTTTTTTGCTTTTCA
>PSRA01000030.1 GCA_003175695.1 Bacteroidota bacterium
TTGTATGAACATCAACTGCCAAACGGCGAATTCGCATGTTATTATTCTCCTGATGCTGCAATGCAGGAATATTGCATGCCAGATAGCGCTGTTTTCCCTGCATGCTTAATAGTTAGTTGCCTATTGCCTTTTAAAGAAAAAGCAAATGCAAAAGCTATTTGTGCTGCAGCGGTTAAATTTTTAACTTCCCAGATGATGCGCGGCGGGGTATGGAATTACTTTACCCGCTGGCACAAACTTTTTAAATTTTGTCCTGCGGATGCTGATGATACAGTATATGCAAGCTATGTGCTTAGATCGCTAAATGTTGATATTCCTGATAACAAGGAAGTTTTGCTATCTAACCGCAATTCGAAGGGCTTATTTTACACATGGTTCGTAACAAGAAATGTTAGCCACGTTTTTGGCAAAGGCAGAATGGTTCATTTGAGAGAATTCAAATACCCGCTAAACTCGGTACTGTTTTGGTATACTAATGAAGCCCGGCGCAATGATATTGACCCGGTAGTTAACGCGAATATTTTGTACTATCTGGGGTATAATGACGATACAATAGCTATTGTAGAGTTCTTGTTACGCGTGTTATACGAAGAGCAGGAATCTGAAAGGGATAAGTGGTATGGGAACCCCATTTCTTTTTATTATTTTTTATCGCGCAACTATACTAAAGTTAAGCAGCTTGAACCAGGAAGGGAGATCGTCGTTAAGCGTATCTATGACAATTATAATGAAGATGGAAGTGTTGGCAGTTCAGTGCTTTCAACTGCTATGGGCCTAAGTGCCCTCATGAATTTTGAAAACAAAGATGAGCGGATTGAAAATGTAGTTAATTACATATTAAGATCGCAACATAAGACAGGATATTGGGACAGGAATGTTTTTTACTACGGCGGTCAATCGAAAAAGCTGGGGTGGGGATCGGAAGAGTTAACGACGGCGCAATGTATTGAAGCTTTGTATAAATATAAGGCAAGTAAGAATGAGCTATAATTTAGCTAGGAACAAAATTTTTCGGCCAAATCGAAACTTCTCCTAGCTTCTCACAAATAATTGATTTATTCGGGCAATATTAAATTCCATAGATGGTAGGTTGATGTTCTTTCATCGCGGGACTGCTATCCAGAGATTTCCTAAAACTTGTTTTGATCTCATTTCTAATAGCATCGCCAGTTGCCTGGTTTCTTATGAATCATTGGCTGCAATCATTTTCTTATCGTGTAAATATTTCGCTGTGGGTATTCGTGGTTATCGGGTTCATGTCCAAAGCCATCGCATTTTCGACGATAAGCTTTCCGTGCAATTTCGGCAGCAATGGCGAATCCTGTTAAGTGCCTGAGGATTGAATAATTACCCTCCTTTTATAACTCCTTTGAGGAGGTCCGGTTCCTCGTGAATCTTGTAATAGGCCCTTTGCAACCTGATGTTGGATGCAGGCGCTACTACCAGCGGGAGTTTCTCAATGAGAGTTTCGCTGGAATCTAAACCGAAAGCTTTATCCTCACTCAATGCCAGTTTCTTGATGCTGAAATAACTGTTGAGAATAAAGCCATCGCGAATTGAAAACTCATTGTCATAAGAAAGGAATTTTTCAAGGATAACAAAGCGGAAATCTTCAGCTATCTGATGTTTCCTTAGTGACGGGTATCTTCTCACAATATCGAGTTCACAGTTCCTTATCAATTCGTCTACGACTGTGCGGAACATCAGACCGATACGCGGCTGAACACGAAAGCCTAATCGAAATTCGACCCGGATCACTTTGTCGGGCACCAATTCTTCTACTCCATATTCCATTGTATATGGTTCGTCAGTCCTCTCAATGTGAACAAACCAATAGACATCGGCCCTTTTCGGATTATGAGAAAAAATTGAATAAATGATCTTTTGTTCAATATGATTTGGGCGATTTGCTTTGGTTAAATAAATGAGGTGGGTGGAGAATTTAGGTGTCCTTTCATCTTTGCTCAAAGCTTCGAGCAAAGGCAGATACTCCAATAAGTTCACAAAATTGAGAAAGCGGTTATTGATCTTTCTGGCATTGTACCATATGTACATTGTAAAAATGAGGCCTACTTCAAATACCAAAAAGAAAAGACGCTTAACAATTTTTACGGCATTGGCTACAAAAAATGAAGATTCGACTGAAACGAATACAACCAGTATGGATACAACCAGCCACAAAGGAAAATGCTTCACATACCGAAGGAAATGGTATACGAGTATCGTCGTCATTAACATGGCGATGGTTATAGAGAAACCATAGGCTGCCGTCATATTTTCAGAGGTCTTGAAATATAGCACCACAAGAAAGCAGCCAGTGCAAAGAACCCAGTTGATACTTGGAATATAAATCTGTCCTCTTATATCTGTCGGATATTTCACGGTTACCTTGGGCCAGAAATTCAAACTGATGGCTTCGTTGATCAATGTAAACGACCCGCTGATAAGTGCCTGGCTCGCGATGATAGATGCTGCAGTGGCGATGAGTATGCTTGGAATAAGGAACCAGTGAGGGACTATAGCAAAAAAGGGATTAATATTCCCTAAGTTGGTTTTGTGTTGAACCAATACCCATGCTCCTTGGCCGAGATAATTAAGGACCAGTGCTAATTTTACAAAAATCCAGGTCACCTGGATATTTTTTCTTCCACAATGACCAAGGTCGGAATACAATGCTTCAGCCCCGGTAGTACAAAGAAAAACGGCTCCCAGCAACCAGAATCCTTTCGGATGCTTAACGAGTAATTCCCAACCATAAAGCGGGCTCAGTGCTTTAAAGATTTGCGGATAGTGAATTATTTGTCTCAATCCCAAAATGGTAAGCATCGAAAACCAAATCAGCATGATGGGGCCGAAAGAGCCGCCAACTATTTTTGTTCCAAAACGCTGGAATACGAATAACAGTAGAATAATGAAAAGAACTATTTCGATGACCAGGTTATTTCCGGGGATGATCAAATTTTCTAAGCCGTGGACTGCTCCTAGTCCTTCAATGGCCGATGTAACAGAAATGGGTGGAGTGATGATTCCGTCGGCCAGTAACGTACCTGCACCAATGATGGCTGGATATACCAATTTCTTTCCATACCGGCGCACAAGCGCATACAAAGAAAAAACGCCACCTTCTCCCCGGTTGTCTGCCTGCAAAGTGATAAATACGTACTTGAAAGTTGTCTGTAAAGTGAGTGTCCAGAAAATGCAGGAGATAGCACCCAGGACCAGCTCCTCATTCACCTTGCTTCCTTCATTCAAGATTGTTTGAATTGTGTACAAAGGTGAAGTTCCAATATCACCATAAATAATTCCAAGGGTAATGATTAATCCGGCTGCTGTAACTTTCTTAAAATGTCCACGGTCCATAGTGGGATTTGATGTTTATGAAGGGTTAATTAAAACAATTGAGCAATTGATTCACCTGAATCATCCGCGAAAAAATCGCCCCTGAATCCATAGTGGCCTGAAATGGCATGGGTCATGAACAGATCTTTTTTATATTATTTTTATCTGCGATCGTGGATGTCCCGATGACATCTAAGCAATGAGATTTTTAATCTCCGCAATCGTTAGAAGAGAAAATTTTCCGCACATTAGAAATATGCGAATGTGGCAATCGAGAAGTGATTACCAAACAGCATACCTATATTTTGGAATAGAAGGATAAAATCCCTCAAACGCCAGTGTGGAGAGGCCGAAAAATTTTTTCAATTTTTTTCTTTTTGGAAAAATCCACGACCAAACCACATTAAAATGAAAGGACTATTTTTTCAAAATGGTGAAGTTTTAACCTCGAATGGTCAATTCCCGGCTTGACGATTGTGAACCCTTTGTTCATTAAATAGATAAAAGGGGAGTGACTTTTGATTCTTAATTAATCAGGCAAGCCTTCGCTCAGTTTGGCGGAGGGGTGTTGGTATAAAAATTTTATAAAAATTGAGATTTGAAAACCAGGTCCCCTCTTAAACTTTTTCTCACATTTTTTCTAAGTCATTTCGTGTCTCCGGCATGAAAAACGCCGAATGTAAGTTTCCGGAATGCCCTGGTTGCTGGGCAGAAATGTGCTGGGTTGAGGGTCATGGCGGCCAATTGACATATTTCACGGATTTGTAATAAGTTAGAAATCAAGAACGATGTTGCCTATTCAGATAATCCGGTGAAATTGGTAGGGATTAACGCTGGGGTGAGCTATGGCGCACTTGGTACCGCTCATCATAGTTTACACGACTTTGCAGTATTACGTGCCATCAACAACATTATGATCGTAGCACCTGCGGACAATTTTGAAACCGGGCAGGCAATCCGGGCCGCGGCCGAACTGCGCCAGCCTATTTACCTGCGATTTGGGAAAAAACAAATGCCTGCCTCAATATCAGCGGAAGGCGAAGCATTTGAATTTGGCAAAAAGGACGAATCATTCGGCAGGGAGAAGATATAGCCTTTATTGCGACGGGTGAAGCGGTTATCCGTCCGTTCTAGCGGCAGACAAACTAGCGTCGAAATACAATATTCATGCAACAGTTGTCAGCATGCATACTGTAAAACCATTGGACAATGAATTATTGGCTATAATTGCGTCCAGGTGCAGGGCCATGATTACAATGCAGCAATTTGATGATTGACGGGGTCAGCAGTTCCAATCTTTTCGTCGTGCAATTTTTAGCATACCTGTTAAAAAAAATTGGGATGGAAAAATGCGATTTTGAAATATTCATAAAACATGGGAAAATGAAAAAAACAACCCCTATTTTATTCTTTGTCTTTTTATTCGTTTTATTTAATCCGTCACATCTCTTAGCGCAGAATTTTCCGAAGCTAAGAGTCATGGTACTAACGGATATCGAAGCAGATCCGGATGATACCGAATCCATGATCCGATTTCTCACCTATGCCAACCAATGGGATGTCGAGGGATTGATTGCAACAACTTCGATTCACCAAAAGGCAAGAGTCGCCCCGGAAAGCATCCTAAAAGTACTGGCTGCTTATAAAATTGCCAGGCCCAACTTACTAAAGCACGTATTAGGCTATCCAACTTATGATGATCTTCAAAGCAAGGTGAAAAAAGGATTAGCCGTTTACGGTATGCAGGGGGTAGGACAGAGCAAGAACTCTGAGGGGTCTGACTGGATTGTGAAAGTCTTAGAAAAGAAAGACGATCGACCAGTGTGGTTTTGTGTCTGGGGTGGTCCGAATACGTTGGCGCAGGCACTTTGGACAATAAAAAATACAAAGTCTGCAGAAGAAGCAGAAAAGATATATAAGAAAGTAAGAGTGTATACTATTTCCGACCAGGATGACTCAGGGCCCTGGATCAGAAAGAATTTTCCCAATATATTTTTTGTCGTGACACCTGGTTATAATTATGCAAATGCAACCTGGTTAGGTATTTCCTTTCCTGTGCCTGGATCAAATGCTGACGTTATTTCTAATGAGTGGCTTGCGAAAAACATCCAGCAGGGGCATGGACCCATGGGCGCTGCTTATCCCGATGTTGCCTATGGCATGGAAGGGGACACTCCATCTTTCCTTGGACTGATAAGTAACGGATTGAACGATCCTGAGCATCCGAATTATGGTGGATGGGGTGGCCGCTATGAATTATACCTTCCTCCATTTGAAGATTCCAACCAGGGCATGTTTAAGAGAGAAAACTGGCCAAAGGATGAGCCAGAGACAAGACCGATTTGGACCAATGCTAAAGATTCTATCGTTTCGCCCATCGACAAAAAATCATATGTTGGTAACCGTGAAACCATCTGGCGCTGGCGTACAGAATTCCAAAATGATTTTGCAGCAAGAATGCAATGGACGACAAAAGAATTTAGTGAATGCAATCATCCCCCTATTCCCATGCTAGCGCATAGCGATCACCTCACCGTCAAATCTGGTCAACAATTTCATTTGAATGCGGCAGGCACGACAGATCCGGATGGTGATTCCATGAGTTATTTCTGGTTTCAATATCCCGAAGCCGGGACTTATAAAGGCATCGTCAGTTTCAGGCCTTATTCACCCAATTTATATGATCTGCCTGTCACTGCGCCTGTTGTTGACAGCGTTCAAACTATTCACTTCATTTTAAAAGTTACAGATAAAGGAACGCCTCCGTTAACGAGGTATAAGCGAGTTATTGTAACAGTAACACCTTAAGACAAAAATGTATGAGAAATTGCAGACGCTTCTTGTCCGACAAAATGTCGGCAAGGTTTTCAATGTTCATTTTCCTGTTGCCGGTTTTCGTCCAGGCTCAGATGCAACCTGGCCTGTATGTTTCGAAGGAGGTCCAGCCTGACAATTCTGTCATTTTCCGAGTAAAAGCACCGGATGCAAAGTCAGTCAAAGTATTCGGAACATGGCCTGCGAGTCTTCCCTATGCAATTCCCATGGAAAAAAAAGATTCACTCTTTGAAGCAAAGGTAGGTCCGCTGCCTTCGGGTATGTATGAGTACAGGTTTTTGATAGATAGTATGTTTACGCTTGACCCAAAAAATAGTGAAGTAACAAGGGATGGTCCTATTATTGAGAACCGTTTAATGGTCCCGGGTCCCCTCGCAGATCTTCTTGATGTAAAATCAGTGCCTCATGGGCGAGTTACATCGGTTTGGTATCCTTCATCTGTATTGGGTGAAGATCGGCGGATGTACATCTATACACCCCCTGGTTATGACCAGGACAAGAAAAAATACCCAGTTCTTTATTTGTTGCATGGGGCAAGTGGCGATGAAGACGGATGGTTAAACAGGGGAAGAGTCAACTATGTCCTGGATAACCTGATTGCATCAGGTAAGGCTACACCTATGATCGTTGTCATTACTAACGGAAATCCAAATACGCCGGCAGCTCCATTGGATCGTTCCTTCACTTTCCAAAATGCAGGACAGGGAATTGGCCCCATGGCTTCCGGAAAGTTTGAAGAAAGCCTCGTTGGAGACGTAATACCTTTTGTTGAGAAAAACTATCGGGTAATTGCAGATGCCGACCACAGGGCTATAGCTGGTTATTCGATGGGCGGATACCAGACGCAAAATATTACGAATGCAAACCCCGACAAATTCAAATACATAGGTGTGATGAGTATGGGATTATTCTCTTCATTCCAGGGAGGCAAGAATTATGATAAGGATGTGCACGTTAAGCAATTGGAGGCGCTGAAAAAGAACAACCTAAAAGTCTATTGGATTGGGATCGGGAAGGAAGACTTTCTTTTTCAAACAGCAGTTAAATTGAGGGAGCTGTATGATTCGATTGGTTTTAAATACACCTATTTCGAAAGTCAAGGTCGTCATGATTGGAATTCGTGGAGGCTTTATTTGACCGAGTTTGTGCCGATGCTTTTTAGGTAATTGGCAAAGTAACGGCGAGGAAACAGAGTATGGGACGCAAGATTAGCGCTCTCTTTACTATGTTTCCTCGCTCTTACTTTATGGTTTACAGCTCATTCCATTTTGGACGCAGCCGGTGGCACGGTTTTTCCACCTTCTTTTATTAAAAATGGATATGAAAAAGATTTGGATTATACTGCTAGCCATTATACTATTGACCGCCTGTTATGAACCACATCATGGTCAGCGACCACCAACTCCGCCGGTTCCTCCGGGAGGACCTCCGCCGCCTCCACCTCCGCCTCCAACACGTTGACGAAGCGGACTTACTTAGCATTCATGTCGATCCATTTATCCTGGTATGAGTCATAGTATTGGATCACACCATTATTGTTTCTTATTTCAGGACGAATATTATAATCTGCCACATTGGGGAAATATGTCTTGTCGGTCAAACTACCTCCTTTGTTAAAATACCAAAGAGTGGAGGTAGTTTTTGCTTTTGATAAAGGATTTGCCTGTTCTATCCAATTTGTTCCGCCAAGCAAGCCAAAAATATAGGAAGCACCGACGACAGCCGGAGACTTCAGGCTAAGGATTTGCACGTGCGGGTTACCGTTAGCAAAACTTTGGCGGTTAGCTGTCATCTGTGCCGGAGAGGAAAGGTCGACGGTTCTTTGTTTTGCATCTATTGAAATGATATAAGTTCCGAGTGGAAAAGCAGGGTGTTCAATCCTGTCACCAATGGTCACATAAGGTGCATTCAAGACAGGAACAAAATTCGTGACCTGGTTGCTACCTTCTTTTATATCACCAATAAAAGGACGGGAAATAGTGAGATAATAAACCAGGTCAATGACATAATTTCCAGGTTTAATATTATCCGGGATTTCTGTGATGGAAATATTTCTGCCATTAATAGCAGAAATTCTACCCAGTACAAAACCCGTCGCAGAATCGAGGCAATAATCGCCGACCCTGGCCTGCGTGGTCATGGAAGAACTGAAGTTCGCCGTTCTTTTGTCCGCATCAGGATCCAAATGTGTCCTGGCAATTGATCTCACATATCGATTAAAGGATGCGGAATTGTATTCATAAGTGACCGTGCTAAACGGCACTGTCTGATTGTTGTTCGTGCTCATATCGTTGGAATTAAGACCTGAATAATCCTGGATGGTAAAATGTCCATAAAGCAGGGGAACGGAGACCGCTGTAGAAAGCGAATAAGCACTGTTATGATACCCAATAGCGCAGACGTGAGCCGTAGTCGGGTCGAATGAAATACAATTTACAAAATCCGGCGTGTTGGATTGAGCAAATGGGTTTACGATGAGCGGAGGCTGATCAAAATAGCAATTCACAAACCGTGTTCCAAAGCAATTATTAAACCAGCAGCGCTTGTCATACTTATCATCGTAATATTTAAATGTTGAGCTGGTGAAATTTACATCATGAAACGTTGCATGAAATTGGGGGCGGATATTCAGGTAGGCAAAATTAATGTGCCAATTATCGGCAGATATTTGCGAATGAACACTACCAAGACCGCCAATTTCATATAAGTTTTCAGCATAAATATCCCGGACGCTTAGATTTTTTTCTGCTATAGCTATATTAAATAGTCGTTTTACAACGCCCGCAATGTTCATCCCTACGATCCTGCTGATTGTAGCGCCAACACCTGTACTGCCATAGGTAACGTTATCAACAACAGTAAAAACATAATACCAGCAACGGGTATCGATAAGCGCTGAATGATCGCTTTGGGTATTTCCGTAAGCCACGGCAACATTTGCAAAATTCAAGTCGCAATGTTCAATGGTACAATCTTCTCCCTGTTGGGTATAGCCGTTGGGCGAATTCATGATATCGACAGTAAAGCCCTGCACCCGGCATTGGTAAATATGAAAATCTGTCGTCCCCGATCTAACCTGCGGTCCGCGATAATAGGAATCGAGCCCCGGATAGCCGCCATCGGGCGGAGGCTTGCTGCTAAATGCATCAATGCATATGCCTGCATTCGGCGAATATTGTGTATTCCGTGATTTTGAAATTGAATTGAAATTACTCAGGTAAAAAGCCGTTTGCTGCATCTGAGTGGTAAATAGCCCCTCGATTGACAGGCCTTTGATATATCCGCCGTTGGCAAATTGAACAATGATCGCCGGGGCATCATTGAAGGAAGGCAGAATGCGCGGATTGGATGAGTTGTTGGCAGATTGGATCTCTTCTTCTCCTATGATATTCAGGTTCCATTGCCCATATCTTGATCCTACCCAGTTATGCAAAATCCATGGTCTGTTTATTTTATAACTTCCTTGAGGAAGGTAGAGCATGCGTGTCATTCCCGTATTGGCGATCATCATGTCTGATGTCTTTTGCAAGTACGGTTGATCGTCAGATGAGCCGTCTCCTTTGGCTCCATACCACATGACTGAGAACATTTTTGATGCTGTAACGCAACCGACGAGCATGACAGTGGTGTCTAGTATTTTTTGATGGTAATTCAATCCATCAATATGAGCTTGCATGAGCGTACCATGCCCGGTGAGAAAAGTTCCGGGATAAAAAAGAAGAACTTTACCGCGAGCATTCAACTTGCCTTCAATCTTAATCGGCCCCGCGCCAGGATTATCAAAGATGATTCCTGACAATGAATTATTCTCGAGTAATTTATTAATGATATTTGTCTGGTCCGATCCATCTGCTCGAATTCCGAGGCTTTGGGCATGAAAAACGGATGGAGAAGGAACCGTATCCCGGCAATGCGCAAACGCAAGAGTATGAACTCCCAGGATGATCAAAAGCGTCAGTATCTTTTTCATTCGCTAATTTAAGCAAATGAAAAATTACGAGCGTTAACGGGTTTCGTCCGCCACGGCGTGAAATATTTTCCCCAGATTCAAACCGGAAAATTGAATTCAACCTAACGGTCAACTTCCTTTAACCGGAAATTTCTTAAACATCTTGGGAACAATTTCATTAATCGTGGCCCTGGCACCTTGGGCTTCATTTTCATTTCTCTTGCCTTCGGCGCTCGTTCGCCAGATAATTTCTTTGCTTTCTCGGTCAATCATATCGATCAGCAAAGTGCCATCGCGAAAAGTTGTTACCATCATTCCACCCTTATAAGCAGGGATGCCATAATCTGTGCGATAGTAATAGATGGGATTGGCGCCCGGAACTGTTGGAGCATAGGTATGAACGTTATAAATTTCAGGAGGTTGTTCCCCGATCTGATAAGTCTTATTCATGACCAGCGTATAAGTAAAGAGACAATCGGGGTTGAGCGTATCCAGTTTAAAGCCGCGTTTATCCAGTTCATTTTTTACATTGCTTGCCAGTGCAGCTTCAACCTTCTTCTTATCCAGTATATTAGTATAAGCGGTATCGTTAGTTGCCAGAAAAGCATAAGTCTTATACTTTTTATAATCTACGCCTTTTGTTTTTTCAGCTTTGTAAGTGATTGGTGCTGATGAATAGCAGCCTGTCAAGATAATAAGGAAATAAATCGGAATGTTCTTTTTCATGTTTCAATTTAAGGGATTATTTTGGACAGTCTTGATTATTAGCATTACTTGATTATTGGAATCCCCTAATTGACAAGAATTTAACTGTGAAATGGTCCGTCGCGCAGGAAAACTTATTTCAATCCAAAAGAGTACCCGATACTGAGGTTAAGCACCCAAGGTGAAAGATTGACGCCTGCATTCGGTGTATGCAGTTTTTCCTGTTTCATCGTGTGGGCATTGTAATAGTCAGGACCGCCGTTCCAGCTGGAAGAAATGGTCGGCCAAAACCTCACGCTGGGTGAAATCATCAAACCTTTCAAAATATTCTGTTTGTGTTTAAATGGACGAAAGTCACCGTAAACGCCGATACCCAGGCTAAATGCATCACATGAGGCGATCTGTTGATTCCTGCTTTTGATATCATCAGAATAGTAATATTCAAACCGATGCCACTTTGGCTCCAGCCTGGTATTTAGCCATTCAGTCAACCTGTAACCGATACCAAAGCCTGTAGTCCAAGGTATATATACGGCTACGTGTTGTGCCTGCAAATCAGTTGGAACTGCATTTCCGTAATACCTGAGATTTATTCCATGGGAATAATCGAAAATGAGTCGTTTATAAACGAAATTTCCTTCCACATTAAAGCCATGGTAAAGAACCTGACCCATTCCAAATAAGATGTTGACCCTTTGTTCTGTTTTCCAGCCCTGTGCAAAAGTTACAAAGATGAATAAGGAAAATAGAAGGGAGAGAACAAGCGAAAAAATTAGTTGCTTTGGTTTCATAATAGATTTTTTATTATGATACAAAGCTCAAAAACGATTCTGCCCTTTTCATTCACATTTGTTAAGAAATGAGCTTCAGACCTCTTTTCTTATCCGGCTAAGCGATTGAGGCTTGATACCCAGGTAGGCGGCTATATAATATTGTGGGATCCTGTTATGTAAGGCTGGATTTTCATTCACGAATTTTTGGTATCTCTCTTTTGCACTCAACATCGCCATATCGGCGCTATGTTGCGTATTCTTAATAAATGATTGTTCAGTATAGTAATTTTTCAGTTTCATCACCTTACCTGCATCTAATTCCATAAGTTTTTGAAATTTCTCCGCGGAGAGTCTATATAGGTGTGTATCTTCCAGCACTTTGATGCCCATATCAGAAGCAGTTCTGTTCATGAAACTCTTGAGGTAAGCAACCCATTCGCCCTCTCCCTGGAAATCAACAGGAATTTCTACTCCATCATGCAAAAGATAGTGCATGCTGAGCCCGGATTCAATAAGGGAAAGATGATGACAGACCTGCCCGATTCTGAGAATATGTTCTCCCTTAATTATTGTTATCTCTTCGAGGCTCTCAGACAAAAGTTCTCTTTCCTGCTCAGAAAATTGAACATAGGAACTCATTTGTTGTATAAGATCTTCTATCACAAGCGGGATTCTTAGTTCAAAAATACATTTAGTTAACTGGTAAAAAATGGCAAAAAAAGCTGAAACAAAAATTTGAACCATGGTTGCCAAATTGCCAACTGATACAGCAACTTGTTTAACTGTTAAACGATTAACGAAAGGGTAATTCTCAACCAGCAATGCTATTTTAGCGCGATTTGTAGCCCGTGGCAATTAACGTCATGCGGGTTTTTTGCAGACATACTCAGGAAGGTGAAAACATTAGTCAAACATAATTAACGCTAAAAATTCAATTTATTTAAAGTAATCAAGGGGATCAAAACAACTGGATACGGCCAATACGATCAGAGCCTTTTTCCATTTATACGTTAATGCCATTACAAAAGTCGGGCACCAAACTATTTTGGTTAGTGGAGGCCCCAGTATTTGCTATGCGGCTCCGTCCGGAACAAAATCAGATTTTAAATTGAGGTGGTTGATCGTACTCATATTTCCTAAGTGAAAAAAATCCTTTCAAGATTTAAGTAATCAGAAGCTTATAAAATGATTTAAGGAAATAAAAAATCGTAAAGCTCCTTTTCTAATTCAGAAAGGATGTCCTCATACTCTTTTACCGTTCTCCCTTCCTTTTCGATGGATTCTCTGTATTTGCCCATGGTTTGGACACAGGTTAAATAGTCTTTACACAGATTCCTGAAATCCTCGCTTTCTTCATACAGTTTTTCGATCCGGAAATTTTGGCGGGGAAATTTATTTTTTATTAAGTCGAGCAGGTGTTCATCGTGTTTCATATGCGACAGGTCGATAAATGGAGCAAAGTTCCGCCTATATCAGCCAGCAATGCGTCAACTATTGAAAGTACTTTGAACGAGGCTATAAAACAAAATTTCATACCATTTAACAGTTAATCAGTCAATGTTTTGACGCCGGGAATATTGATTGTGAAAAACCGCATTATAAGTATTTCTTTCCTTGTCATAAAATCCTTGAAAAGCTTGGATTCAAACAAACTTTCATTAAATTCGCATACACCTAAACTTCAACTGAATTATGAGTTTGATTCATTTAATTGCCCATTTTACTGTTAATCGCTCAGATTAGTACAAGCAAGTAGCTCTGTAGACCTCCAGCCCTTCTGATTATTTTAATCTTTATGGTCTCTCATTAGTAATCGACCCATACTCTCAAGAAGACTAATTTATTCATCAACAAATTCCGATGGAACCTTTGTTTAATATCGCCGGCATGTTGACGGCAGGCTCGTCCCTGACGGCGGGTATGATCTACCTACTGACTGGTTTGCAAAAAGATGGAGAAAAAGTCGAACTTATTTTTGGAATCCTTTCTTTATCACTGTTTGTTTACCTAATGCTACCTCCCGTAGGATTCACTGTTGTCGACAAAGCACCCTATTCAAATGCGATTATTCTTAAGCGGGTCTTTATTTACGCTTACTATATTCTGCTTCCCTGGTACATTGGGTTATATTCTGGTTACAGGAAAAAGAATGTATCACTCGCAATTGGAATTTTATTAGCCATCAATTATTGCCAGATGGCTTTTGCTTCTATGGATAGCATGAAACCGGTTTGGCTACTTGTTGCTTTGATCGCCGATACGATGATCTTGATTTATGGCATCATTGCCGCAAGATGGCAGATCAAAAACAGCGAAAAATCAGCAGGTAGGTGGCTAATGGCTGCCATGATTATTTATGGATCGCTTTTGATTCCCGCGCTCATAAATAACCTGGGCGACAATTTTTTTGCAAAATGGATCGGATCCAAGATATTCTTTCCTTTCCATTTGCATTTGCTAGCTTTCATTGTGATCATGAGTATCCGCTTACGCGAAAGAACATCCGAAAAATTCAGGCTAGAGAAAGAATTATATTCAACCGATCATCGCTGGAGCCTGCTTGTTAGAAACATGCGGCTTCTTCTGCTGGAACTAGATAATTCGGGAAATCTTCGCCGATTGAACCCATATGCAATTAGTGCATTGGCAATTGAAAACGAATCTGATTTTTTGAATAAAAACTGGTTTGATCATTTTGTCCCAAAATCTGAAATTCC
>PSRA01000205.1 GCA_003175695.1 Bacteroidota bacterium
CGTTTGAAAAGGGTTAAGATCGCCAATTTGAAAGTCGAGATATTCAAGCCCTCAGTGGATATACGTTACCACGAAGAAAATATTGTATCTCACGACGAAAATGCAATTCATTCGATACCTATTGCTGACTCAAAAATGATTCTTGACTTAGCCAGCAACGTAGATGTTGTCGGCATTGACGAAGCCCAGTTCTTTGATAACCAATTGCCTGATGTATGCGATGCTCTTGCTTTGCGCGGGATAAGGGTAATTGTTGCAGGTTTGGATATGGATTATACGGCAAAACCATTCGGACAAATTCCGTTTTTGCTCGCTAAGGCAGATTATATCACCAAGTTGCATGCCATTTGTGTACGATGTGGAAATATTGCGAGTTATTCCTACCGCAAGGTTGCGGATAATAGCCAATTTTTGCTGGGGAAAAAGGATCTCTACGAACCAAGATGCAGGATTTGTTATGATCTCGGAGAAGAGTTGCAATAAAATGTTAATTATTTTGCATCCTCAAAAAACTGGTAGCCTGAAAAGCCGAAATGATGATATGAATAGTGCTAAATACATTCTTACGCTGGTCAAAAAAGAGTTTTTGCTGGAACTCCGACAGCAGTTCAGCTTTTATGGCATCGTCCTGTATGTAATTGCGACTATTTTTGTCCTGTACCTCGCCATGGGGCAGCCAGAGCCAGCCGTCTGGAATGGACTATTTTGGATGATCCAGTTGTTTGTTTGTGTGAATGCAGTTGCTAAAAGTTTTCTTTCAGAAAGCAAGGGAAGGATGCTGTATTTTTATTCCATTGCGGGCTCAAAGGATTTTATTATTTCGAAATTATTGTTCAGTGCGCTCTTCATGGTGGCTATGAGCCTGATTAGCTGGCTTCTGTTTAGCGTGCTGTTGGGCAACCCGGTAATCAGTGCAGGAAAGTTTTTAGGAATCAATTTGCTTGGAGGAATCAGCCTGAGTCTCGTTTTTACTTTTCTGTCAGCCATTGCTGCAAGAGCCCAGCAAAATGCAGTTTTGATGGTGATCATGGGGTTTCCTATTATCATTCCTCAGCTGATGCTCTTAATGCGTATTTCAAATATTGTTTTCGGGTCAGTGGTGCAGGGAAGTCTCCTGCAGGTTATTTTGTTGTTGGTTGCCCTGGATTGTCTGGTCGTTGTTTTGTCTATTATTTTATTTCCTTTTTTGTGGAAAGATTAAAGGTTTATCAACTGGGTTACAAAATTGCTGAACAATATGCAAGTGCCTGTTAGCAACCCTGTTTTCTGTCTATTTTTATCTGCCAAATCCTAATATTGTGATGGTTACCCTAAATTTGCTGCGCTTTGGGATCGCTTGCCTGGGGCTTAATTAGCAGATTCGTATCCCTTGTTCACCCAATTTTGTTTCATTATGCGGAAGTCCTGGTGGAAAATAGTTTGCGTTATACTCCTCGTCTATACTGTCGTCGGCGGATTCCTGTTTAGTGTGCCAGCCCGGGAAATCCTGCATGAAAGCATCCGCAATCTTTATTTTCACGTCTGTATGTGGTTTGGTATGATGATCCTCTTTACTACTTCATTGGTATATGCCGTTCGATATTTGCGCTTTCAAAGATTACAGGACGATATTTACTCCGTGAATTTTGCCAAGACCGGCATCGTCTTTGGCTTGTTGGGCTACGCCACGGGTATTGTCTGGGCTTCTTATACCTGGACCGAATATGCCAGCAGCACACAGATTTTTACGGAGCCTAAACTCCTGGGAGCCGCCATCGCCATTCTTGTTTACCTGGCTTATTTTGTCTTACGAGGCTCCCTGACTGATATCGACAAAAGGGCCAAAGTAAGTGCTGTGTATTCCATTTTTGCTTATGTTATGCTTTTTCCCTCGATCTGGATATTACCGCGTTTGTTAGATAGTCTGCATCCGGGCAAGGAAGGGAATCCCGCCCTGAATTTTAATGATTTGGACGGGAGACTGAGGATGGTGTTTTATCCCGCTATCATAGGATGGACATTATTAGGTGTCTGGATAGCAACGCTGAAAATAAGGCTGGACTCATTAAAAGAAAAAAACCTCTTGCATGGATAGACGATTATCTAGATTTTTAATCTTACTGTTTTCTCAATGGCCCATCTTCGCCTTTTCGCAGGTAACCGATGCGGAACGAAAATATACTGCCTTTGACATGCGCAGCAATGGAAAGATTTATGTCGTTGTCACAGTTGTGCTGATTATTTTGATTGGGTTATTATTATATCTCATTCGGCTGGATAGAAAAATCACCCGGCTGGAAAAAGAAGCAGGCGACCATGAAAAACACTCTTAGGGATGTATACCGACAAAATCATTAAACCAAATTATCCCCTATGGCAGTACAAACAGAATACAAATTCTTTGAAGCTGTAGAAAAAAGCTTTGACAAGGCCGCAAAATTCACGAATTGGGATCCGGGAATCCTGGAGCAAATCAAGCAGTGCAATTCCGTTTATCGTATGCACTTTCCCGTTAAGATCGGCGATAAGATTGAGGTAATCAAAGCCTACCGCGTGCAACATTCGCAGCATAAGACGCCTTGTAAGGGCGGCATCCGCTTTTCTCTTTCGGTAAACCTCGATGAAGTGATGGCTCTGGCGGCCCTGATGACATATAAATGCGCCATCGTGAACGTGCCTTTTGGTGGCGCCAAAGGTGGCATATCCATCGATCCCCGAAAATATTCTCCCTACGAATTAGAAAAAATCACGAGGCGATATACATCGGAACTCATTAAGAAAAATTTCATTGGACCTGGCATTGATGTGCCCGCTCCTGATTATGGTACCGGGGAACGGGAAATGGCCTGGATCTTAGATACGTATTTGAGTATGCGCCCTGGTGAAATAGATGCGCTTGGTTGCGTGACCGGAAAACCCGTTACCCAAGGTGGTGTCCGTGGAAGGAGAGAAGCCACGGGCCTGGGAGTTTTCTATGGCATTCGTGAAGTTTGTAATATGAAGGATGCCATGTCAAAATTGGGTTTGGATACCGGGGTTGAAAGAAAAACGGTGGTCGTTCAGGGCATGGGTAATGTGGGTTTTCATGCTGCAAAATTTTTCAAGCAAGGTGGAGCAAGAGTAATTGCGCTGGCAGAATACGAGGGAGCGATCATGAATCAAAAGGGATTAGATGTAGAAGAAGTGTTTGAACACAGAAAAAAAACCGGATCGATCCTGAATTTCAAAGGCGCTACCAATCTTCCCAAATCAAGTGATGCACTGGAACTAGAATGTGATATTTTGATTCCCGCTGCGCTGGAAAATGTTATTAATGGAGAAAATGCCCCCAGGGTTAAGGCGAAAATTATCGGAGAGGCCGCCAACGGTCCATTGACACCCGAGGCAGATGAGGAATTTATCAAGCGCGGCATCCTGGTGGTACCGGACATGTACCTCAATGCTGGTGGTGTTACTGTATCCTATTTCGAGTGGTTGAAAAACCTTAGCCATGTCCGTTATGGCAGGATGGAAAAGAGATTTACGGAGAACATGAATGCGCATATCCTCGGCCAGATGGAAGAATTGACGGGCAAGACGGTGAACGCAAAAGAAAGGGAATTCATTATGCACGGTGCAGAGGAAGTTGACCTGGTCAATAGTGGACTGGAAGAAACTATGATTGCAGCCACTCGAGAGATCATGGATTGCTGGAAGGGCAACGCGGGTATTCCCGATATGCGAACCGCCGCCTATGTGGTCGCAATAAATAAAGTTGGAACTGCGTACGCTGAACTTGGCATATTTCCGTAGTCAACAAACACTCAATCGTTATAACCGGGCAAAGCAGAGATCTCTTCAAAGTCCAAAATTGCTTTCACATAACCATGGCACTGCTGCCCATTGGTAACTACCAGGTATTTTACAGGGATCGCGATGTTATAATGTAAAGCCTGCCAGAGAACAGTTTTGTCCAATTGCCTATGCATGGCCTTGCATTCAATCATCATCCAGGGCTTGGCTGCTTTGTCAAAAACCAAAAGATCGAATCGCTTGCTCAATTCTCCTAATTTCATTTTCCTTTCCACGGCAATATAGGAAGCGGGATATTTCTTGACTTGTAGTAAGTACTGAATAAAATTTTGCCTGACCCATTCTTCTTCCGTCAAACTCACCCAGGATTTTCTCAGCTCATCAAAAATATATTCTTTCCCTTCCTGCTCTTCCTTGATCTTGAAGGGATGGTGCGGATAGTATATTTTAATCATCTTCGAGAAAACATTTTATTAAATTTACAGAATGATGAAATATCAATGACATCTAAACCGTCCTTATCCTCTTCGCTGTTCGGCGTTTATTTTACAACAAATTACAGGATGAAAATATGAAAAGTAAGGAAGAGATTGTCCACAACTGGCTGCCCCGCTATACCGGAGAAAAATTAGAGAATTTTGGCAAGTATATTTTACTTTCTAATTTTTCTAATTATGTGAACCTGTTTGCTTCCTGGCATAATGTGCCAGTCGTAGGAGAGACCAGGCCTATGCAATGTGCCACTTCAGGCGATATCACGATCATCAATTTCGGTATGGGTAGTCCAACTGCGGCAACCATCATGGATCTACTATCGGCCATAGACCCTGAAGCCGTACTTTTCCTCGGGAAATGTGGTGGACTGAAAAAGAGAAATAAAATCGGCGACCTGATTCTTCCGATCGCAGCCATCCGAGGAGAAGGAACTTCCAATGATTATTTCCCGCCCGAAGTACCCGCCCTGCCGGCTTTCGCATTGCAAAAGGCCATTTCTACTACTATACGCGACTACGGCGTCGACTACTGGACGGGCACAGTGTACACTACCAATCGGCGTGTTTGGGAATATGACGACATTTTTAAAGAATACCTCAAAAAAGTCAGGGCTTATGCGATTGACATGGAGACAGCCACGATTTTTTCAGTTGGTTTCTTTAATAAAATACCGACAGGTGCCTTACTCCTGGTGAGTGATCAACCCATGACGCCTGAAGGGGTCAAAACAGAAGAGAGCGATACGATTGTCACAAGCGAATTTGTCGAAAAGCATATAAAGATAGGAATCGATTCATTGAAGCAGTTAATCAACAATGGCCTAACGGTCAGGCATCTTCGCTTTTAAGGAATCAGGATCCTATCATTTTTTGAACATTCAACCTTGCTTCCTCTCCTTCAAATAAAAAATCTTTCCATTGACTTCCGGCTGGAAGATAAGACTGTTCATGCAGTTAAGAATATTTCTCTCGAGGTCGCCAGGGGTGAAGTAGTGGCCGTCGTAGGTGAATCCGGATCAGGAAAATCCGTGACCTCTCTTTCCATCCTTCAATTACTACCCTCACCACCGGCAGTCAAATCCGGGGGTGAAATTTTGTTTTCATCCAACGGTAAGGAATCCATAGACCTGAGTAGCTTAAACAGTAAGCAGATCCAGGAATACAGGGGAAACCAGGTTGCCATGATATTCCAGGAGCCGATGACTTCACTTAACCCCGTTCTCACCTGCGGCGACCAGGTAATGGAAGCCATCAGGCTGCACAAAAATGTATCCCGGGCAGATGCAAGAAGGCAAACCATCGATTTATTCGCAAGCGTGAAATTGCCCAATCCGGAGCTGATGCTCTCCCGGTATCCACACCAGCTGAGCGGCGGACAAAAACAACGGGTAATGATTGCCGTGGCCATGAGTTGCCAGCCTTCTCTGCTGATTTGCGACGAGCCCACCACGGCTCTGGATGTAACTGTTCAAAAAACGATCTTACAGCTCATCAAAGAGTTGCAGCAGGCTTCTAACATGGGAGTCATTTTTATTACTCACGACCTGGGTGTTGTATCGGAAATAGCCGACAGGGCTGTCGTGTTATACAAAGGAGAGATTGTTGAACAGGGAACAGTAAAAGATCTTTTCTCCAGGCCGCAACATCCATATACTAAAGGTTTATTGAATTGCCGCCCTGTTCTACACAGGAAAGGCGAGAGATTGCCTGTGGTGGAAGATTTTATGTTTCCTCCAAAAACTAAAACAGACGAAAACCACGGGGACTCCACCTTTTCTCCAAAAAGCAGGTCTGTTTTGATGGAAGTAAAAAATTTGTCTGTCGTCTTCCAATCAAAAAAAATTCTTTTTGGAAAATCAGCTGCTTTCAGAGCAGTTGATGACGTAAGTTTTTTTGTCTATAAGGGAGAGACATTGGGCCTCGTGGGTGAATCCGGTTGCGGCAAAACGACGCTGGGGCGAACATTGTTGCGTTTGATTGAACCTGAGTCGGGTCAGATCGTTTTTGATGGGATGGATTTACTGGGTTACAGGGGAGACGATTTAAAAAAAGTCCGCAAGGACATTCAGATTGTTTTTCAAGATCCTTATTCTTCGTTAAATCCCCGCATTACAATTGGCTCCGCTATTGAAGAACCAATGAAAGTTCATAGGGAGGAAAATTTTAGGAACAGGAGAGAAAAAGTAAGTGAGCTTTTGAAGAAAGTCAATTTGCCAGCTGAATACTATCATCGTTTTCCACACGAGTTCTCAGGCGGTCAGCGTCAGCGCATCGTCATAGCCAGGGCATTGGCCTTGCACCCTTCCTTTGTTGTTTTTGATGAATCAGTTTCTGCTTTGGATGTAAGTGTACAGGCGCAGGTTCTTAACCTGATCAACGATCTCAAACGCGAGATGGGATTTACTGCCATTTTTATATCTCACGATCTTTCAGTAGTCAGATATATTAGTGACCGGATACTTGTCATGAACAGGGGAAGGATAGAGGAAATAGGTGATGCTGATGAGATATATTATCATCCCCGGAGTGAGTATACGAAGAAGTTGATTTCGTCTATCCCTGGGCATTAAGTTTGCGTGAAACTGCACAACTAATCATCATCATCGGATCGACTTTGATAGTAGTCCTTATCCAAATAAAACGAAGCTGCACTCTTGTACTTTGAGAAAATCAGTTTTTTGAGCTGCGTATTGAACTGCTCAGGTATTGATTGGGAGATCAACAATTTTCTTCCTGAAGCATTGACCAGGTCCGAATTGCTGTTCACCATCGTGCTATTCAATGGTTGCAATCCGCTTATTCCGATCAGCCAATCATCATCATTCTGCACTTTGTATTTGAAGAAATACACATAGCCCTTATTCCCTTTACATTGAGCAATTTTTTTGTCGATGAATTCTATTGCAGCGAACTCACCGGTAGAATGGCTGGATACCAATTGACTTCGGGCTATCGATTCCTGGTTACGAAAAGATGCGGGAAACCTGTCCGCCCGATGAATATCTTCCAGCCGTCTCAACAAGCTGCTCCGATATTGATCTAAAGCGGCGAGCGACTTCAAAATACTGTCCTGCACTGGCTTGTTATGGCGTAACAATAAAATCGCAGCATTCAGACGGATAGACGGATCACGGCTTCTTATCAATTTACTATAGAAGTTTTGCACTGACAGGGAATCATAAAATGGCATCAATAAAACGGCATAGTCCTGCAGTTCATTGAAATCTTCGTCATCCAGGCGGTCTGATTCATTGTCATTACTTCCATATCCATCATCATTCTTTTTTTGAAGCGTTCCTTCATCTTTTATCTGCTGCTTTTTAAGTTGGATTCTGGCCTCAAATAAAATTTGATTGAAATGTGCCTTATATTCATTTCCGCTGATGTACCCGCTGTCAACAAGAAGCGCGAGCAATGACCGGATATTGTCCTTGTAATTATCTGCCGTGGATATTTGAAGCAGGTTCGGGAACATCAAACGGGCCAGCGCCAAGGAATCTGCCAGGTTTTGAAAGAGATAATTGTAATCCGAATTGTTGTTGAAAACGGGCGGATCCTGTATAATAAGTTCGCTTAACAATTGATAAGATTCCCTGGTTTTATTTTCGGATAGAGCTTTGATAACCGCATTCTGGATGGTACTTGTATCGCCGGCTGTTGTGTAAATGGATTTAAGAACTTTAACCACATCTTTGATGGTGGATGAATCCGGAATATATCCCAGCTCGTTTATTAGTTTTGTCTTGGTGCTGAAATAATCCTTGTTATTATATGATATTTTCCTGATCGCGCTGGTTAGATCCTTGAGGCCCGAAGGTCCGAAATAAATATTGGGAATCGCATCTTTGGCTTTTTTGGACGCGATTGAATCATTGCTGAACAAATCGCGAAAAAAGATGTCGAGTTTATTGGAAAAAATATTCTGAACTGGCTTTTTACTTAGTGGTTTAAAGCTTGAACAAAAACGCGCAAAGAAAGGGCTTTCTTCGGACGCAGAATCCCGCAAACTGAAAATCCGGTAAAGCCTGTTTTCTTTCACTAAAACCTGCGTATAAATAAATCGCGATGAATTCGTGTCTCCGAAAATGTACAAAAAACCGGCTGAAGAATCGGGCCTCGAAAAAAATTGCTTTTTCCTGATAATAAAATCTTCCCTTACTCTGTTTTCATTGGTTTCTTCTTTCCAGAACCAAGCAGAATCCTTCGGGTAATAATATTTGGGATACGGTTGGACCGACACATATACTGCTTCTCCCGTTGAATCATCCTGGAAAAGTGCTGTTTTGTTTTTTGGCCAGAAATTGGTGAAATCCGAGACGCTGTTGAGATAGTCATCGCTGCTTGACCTTTCCAGGGTATTTCTAACATCCACGTCAATGTCTGGTACCACAGGCGTGTTTACAGAGATGTTGACGAAGGTGTCAATATAACTTCTAAAAGTTGTATAACGGTAAGGAGTAAATGAAAACGATTCAAAGAAAGAGTCAAAATTTTTGTTCCTGTTCCGGCTTCTGGCAGCAAGCATATAATAATGCGACCCCTTGATGATGAATTTGGTTTTGATCAGCGACCCATCTTTGGTTGCAAATGACGCATCAAGGCAGGGATAGCCCTTCCAAAAACCGGGTTTCCTGACAATCTCTTTATCGATGCAATCTGAAAGTCTGAAACTTTCTTCCATCATAGCCAGGTCAATGCTATCATCTTCCAGGAAGCGATAATTCTGGATGCTTTTTTTCCAGACCAGATAAGCATCACCGTTAGTAAAATCGTTGGATTCGTATTCCCACCGGGGGACGCCGTCGAAGTTGGATTTGTTCTTATTCACATAAGGCGTTCCCGGTAATTTCACTTTAAATCCTCCTTGCGCAGGTTCATAATCAACCCATGAATCTTTGGGTTGCTTCTTTAAAGATATTGAAGAGAAAAACTCACAGGCTTCATTGCCTTCCACATAACTGCCATTGCCGCTCATTTTAAAAATGAATATTTCAAAAGGTGTCGCTATCACATTATATCGCTGGACATCACCCCTCCGTGTTCGGTTAACAATTTCGAAGCCTTTGTAACCATCCCTTTGGATAGGTATTTTTTTTAGGATTTTTCCAGGGATATTTTCATAAAGAAGGCTGTCGATTTTTTTTATCGTCAGGTCTTCTCTTAGACCAAGCAGATGGCTGTGCGTTTTCACTCTGGTGATCATGTAGTAGGAGCCATTGCTCATGTCGGCGTATTGCCAGGAGTCGCTCGCCCTGCTATCGCCGCGTTTGTAGAGTTTTCCCGGAACGCGAACTGAAAAGGAGCTGTCTTCTGCTGTGAAAGAAGAAAAATTAACAGGTACTTTTACCTTGTCTATATCCTCACGCTGCCTCGCATCCTGGTCGCGCATGCCGATTGGCCTCAGCACATATCCTTTTTTTCTTAATAATTCAATTACTCCTCTTTTGCCCGGTAAGTGTGCGGCGCCTACTCCAACGAACAACGCTTTTTTCTTTAGAATGCTGTCAACAGAGTTGGCCTGGATCTCATTTCTCTTATAAAGAAATTTTTCTAAATATGCCTGTGAGGGTTGCATTAATTTTTCCAAAGAATCAAGCAAGTCCAGGTCTCCCTTTCGGTATGCATCCTGTGCTTTTTTTTCAAGCTGGTACATAAATTCTCCATCGTAAACGCCGGACTTTCTTTTTCTGTCCTTCATCATATCCTGTGTTGCTTCGAGGATGAGTTTTTCTGTTTCAAAATAATTCTCGACGCCGGTGGCTTGCTTGCCGAATTTTCTGCCTGTCTGGTAAATATAGAGATCCAGGTAAGTGTCTTCTTCAAAGTCAGCCCGGGGTTGAAAGGTCCGGTATAACAGGCCATTTATGACTGTAGGTTCTTCACTTAATGCGAGTTTCAGGCGGTCCTCATATTTTTCCAGTTGAAATGATTTCTCATTTATATAATCGTTTGGAGATCCCTGTGAATAGGAACGCAAATTCATTTGCATGCTCTGGTAACGGAATAATTCGTCCTGCCATAGCTGAGGATCCAGCTCAAGAGCAACAACGTCTGCATTTTGAATGCCGAGATAGAAAGAGTCACTTAAATGAAATACCATCTTGCTGCTTACGTGCATGGTGCCGAACAGGTAGGACGGTTTTTTTAAACCATTGCCTGAAATCTCCCACAGCAGAGCCGGATATTTTTTCCCCTCCATCCTTTGCGCATCAGCAAAGATTGTAAGCAGAATGAGAACAGCGAAAATGCCCATCGGCTTCCTGTATGCAAGTGGATTCATTTTGGGGTTTTTCGGTTATTATGAAGATGCATAAAAGAGAGGAAATCCAGAAAATTATTTGTGGAGTTTAACAAAGGTGTTTGGGCGATTTAACTAAGGCTGTTGGAGTAGACCACCATTTTTGGTAACAAATCTCATTTGAGTTAGTTTATTTTTTTATTCGACGCGGTTATATTACCTTTGCACGCTTAGAAAATCATGCCGTAACATGAACCAAATCGGGTGCCGTAAGACCTGGTTTGCGAA
>PSRA01000009.1 GCA_003175695.1 Bacteroidota bacterium
AGTTGAGTATTATTTTGATATTTTTGTTTAACAACACGATCTGAAATCAAAAATAATCCTCCTCTTGCAAACGGTTCATAAAATAATTTTAGGAATTGATCCCGGAACCCTCCTCATGGGCTATAGCCTGATTGCCGTGCATCATAAGAGAGTTACATTGATTGAAATGAATGTTTTGAAATTGTCTTCGCATAAGGATGCCTATGAACGGTTGCAATTAATTCATAAAAAAGTAAATGAATTAATACACCAGTTCAAGCCTAATGATTTTGCGATCGAAGCGCCTTTTTTTGGCAAGAATGTTCAAAGCATGCTCAAACTAGGAAGGGCTCAGGGAGTTGCCATTGCAACGGCGATGCAGGCAGGCATCCCGGTTACTGAATATTCTCCACGAAAAATAAAGCAAGCTATTACAGGAAACGGTAATGCGGGGAAGGAACAAGTATGGAAGATGCTCCGATCCATTTTGTCGTTGCAGGAAGAAATAGTACACTACGATGCTTCTGATGCATTAGCAGTAGCCATGTGCCATCACTTTCAAAATAAGGTGCCGTTGAGTGACTCAAAAAAACTGAATGGCTGGAAAGATTTTTTGTCGAAAAATCCGGAGCGCATAGTTAAAAAGTAAGTTCACGCAAAGACAAAAAAAAAGAGGGTCTTAAATTAAATTTCGTACAATCTTTTCCTGTGCCGCTTTAAGTTGCTCAGGCGTCACTTTCATCTTTCCGCGGGTAAAATTGAGATCACCAATATTATTTATTGGCACCAGATGCAAATGTGCATGAGGCACTTCCAACCCCACCACTGCCATCCCACATCGATTGCATTTAAAAGATTTTTCAATCGCCCTGGCGATGGGTTTAGCAAACACCAGCATTTCTTCTAGGTATTCATCCGGCAGATCAAAAAATTTATCCACTTCAATTTTTGGAACGACAAGCACATGTCCTTCCCTAAGTGGGAAGATATCAAGGAAAGCATAAAATGACTCGTCCTCCGCGATTTTATAACTTGGAATTTCTCCGGAAATGATCTTTGAAAATATCGTCATTGTTCGGATTTTTTGAGCTATCAGATTTACAACAATTTGAGGACTTATCAAAACTGGTTCGCAGAATCCAAGTTGACGGAAGTTCACCGTCTTCCACGGCAAAGCAGCGAAGTACTTTTAAGCAGACTACAACTAAAGACTGACACCTCGCAAAAGCCAATGGTCAATTTTCTTTCGTGTGGGGGCCAAAAAAAGCCGCCACAAAAAGGAGGCGGCTGAAAAAATTGCTTTCTATGATCTACAAACTAATACTGTCAACTTTAAATTTCAATACTCCGGCCGGAACCATTACTTCAGCAACTTCACCCACCTGCTTTCCAAGCAGTCCTTTACCAATAGGTGAAGTAATTGATATCTTCCCCACTTTGAGATCGGCTTCCTTTTCCGAAACAAGATGATATGTTACCTGCTTCTTAGTATTTAAATTGGTAAGCGTGACCCTGGTCAATATGGATACTTTGGTCGTGTCAATGTTACCTTGCTCAAGGATTCTGGCACTCGCCAGCTCCCCTTCCAATTTTTGAATTTTTGCCTCAAGCAAACCTTGTGCTTCTTTTGCCGCATCATATTCGGCATTTTCTCTCAAATCACCTTTTTCTCTGGCTTCTGCAATAGCGCGCGAAGCGGCAGGCCGATCGACTGCCTTCATTTTTTGAAGCTCAGCTCTCATGCTTTCCAATGCTTCCCTCGTTAGATAAGTGATATCACCCATATTTCCTCCTTTTCTCAGTATGCAAAAAAGAAAAAAAATACAACGCCTCATTAGCCATGAAGCGTTGCACTATTTTTACAAAGATAGAATTTATTTATAATACAACGGGCTGTAGAAGGAGAAAAAATCCTTTTAGCTAATCGCCAGATCATGAATTCCAGGCACTATAAGGCACATATTGTCAAGTAGATACGCGAATCCTGGAAAAATGTCCCCGCCCCGGGACAGATACGAACTCAATAAATATTCAACTTTTCCAACAATATCTTGGCCATCTTATAAAATGCTTCAACACTATAGCCCGCAATATGTGGCGTAAGCATCACATCTGGTCTTGATAGCAGCCAATCCAGTTGCTTTTTTTCCTGCTCTCCATAACTATCGAGCTTTTCGTTTTCCAACACATCCAAGGCCGCTCCTGCAATCTTGCCATGCTGCAGAGCTTTTATCACGGCCGCGGTATCATGAGTTTTCCCCCGCGAGGCATTGATAAAAAATGGCTTTTTTTCAAGTGAATGAAAAAAATGGTCATTTGCCAGGTGAAAGGTTTCATCAGTCAACGGAATATGCAGACTAATTACATCCGCATATCTTGCAAGCTGCTCCATATTGGCTTCTTTGATATAGCCTTTCCCAAATCCGAATTTGTATTTATCATAGGCCAGGATAGTTACCTCGAATGACTCCAGCAATTTTGCAAATGCAGATCCTGTATTTCCAAAGCCAATGATGCCTACTGTCTTGCCTGTTAATTCAGTTCCCCTGTTTGCATCACGAATCCATTTTCCATTTCTGATCTCCTCATTCGAAGATTTAAGCTTATTCATCAGGTTCAGTAACATTCCAAGTACATGTTCCCCCACGGCATTTCTATTTCCTTCCGGGCTGCTCACACAAAGAATTCCTCTTTTTTCGGCATATTCAACATCGATTAATTCCATGCCACTGCCCAGCCTTCCAATCCACTTCAGTTTTGGCGCCTTATCCAGCATGTTCTTGTCTATTCGCAGGCGTGTGGTGACGACAAGTCCTTCTGCATCCCTAATTTCCTTTTCTAATTCTTCGTAACTGATCTTGGGTTCGTGTTTAACAGTATAGCCATTCTTAGTCAACCGGTCGATGAGGTATTCATGAGCTTTCGCTGTAATAATTACATTTTTCATGTTGAAATCTTTATCTCCTTTTATTTCATTTTCCAGGTCAGTGAAGCAAATTCCTGAAGGTTCAGCTGTTCTGCACGTCGATTAAAAATTGGATCCTGTAAAATACCTTCATCGAATAATGATCGCACTGCATTTCGAAGTTTCTTTCTCCTTTGGTTAAACGCTGTTTTGACAAGAGTAAAAAAATCTTTTTCGCTTCTCATTTGCAATGGTTCCGGCCTGGGTAACAAGCGGATCACGGCACTTTTTACTTTTGGAGGTGGAACGAATGCCTGTTCGCTAACTTCAAACAAGTATTCGACTTTGAAAAATGCCTGGATCAATACACTGAGCACGCCATAGATTTTACTGCCCTCTTTTGCGACCACGCGTTGTGCGACTTCCTTTTGGAACATGCCGATCATGCATTCAATCTCAGACTTCCAATCCAGTATCCTGAAAAGGATTTGCGTTGAAATATTGTAGGGAAAGTTGCCAACGATGGTAAACCTTCCTTCAAATGGTCTTTCCGCTTTCAAAAAGTCGCGATGTATAATTTTTCCGGCGAGCGCCGGGAATGTTTTCAAAAGATAAGCCACTTTCTCATCATCTATTTCAATGAGTTTTAAATCGATAGTATCCATTTCCAAAAAATATTTTGTCAGCGCCCCGCTACCAGGACCGATTTCAGCCAATTGATAAAATGGATGCTCCCTGAGAGCCAAAATGATCTTTCGGCAGATATTCTCATCCCGCAAAAAATGCTGACCAAGGGACTTCTTTAAAGTGAGATATTGAGCCATACTTTTATACTAAGCAAAAATAAATCATTCGCGCTACGATTATTACCTTACAATTTTTCACTGGCGTCCATTCTTTCCATTTAGTAATACCCAAATGACGGTATCCGGCAATGCTTGTCAATAGGTCGAATTCAGCGCAATAATGCGTATTTTTACAATTCTATAAAATTGGACCATATGAATACCCCGCAGCAAAGGCCATTGATTGGAATTTCGATCGGAGACCTGAATGGAATTGGAACAGAGTTGGCCATCAAGACTTTTTCGGACCATCGGGTACTTGAACTATGCACCCCTGTTTTGTTTGCTTCAAATAAAGTGATCAATTTTTACCGGAAATCAATACCCGAATTAAACTTTAATTATCAAAGCAGCAAGGACTTTACAAAGATCAATCCTAAGCAGGTCAATATTTATAATTGCTGGGAAGAAGAAGTCAGCATTACACCTGGACAACTTACGGATGTGGGTGGTAAATATGCCGTCAAATCACTCATAGCTGCCGTGGAAGCTCTGAAGGAAAAAAAGATCCATGGATTGGTTACTGCTCCCATTCACAAAAAAAACACCCAATCACATGAATTCAATTTCACCGGGCATACTCCCTATTTGCAACATGCATTTGGTGCCAATGATGTAGTGATGCTGATGGTGGCGGAGAATTTCAGGGTGGGATTGGTAACAGAACACATACCTGTAAGTGAAATTGCCAAGAGCATTACAAGGGAAGCTATCATGAGTAAGCTGAATATCTTAAAGGAAAGCCTCATAAAGGATTTTGGTATTGATAAGCCCAAAATTGCCGTACTGGGATTGAATCCACATGCCGGAGATGATGGTTTGATTGGCAGGGAGGAAGAAGAAATTATCAAGCCCGCTATCAAAGATGCCAAGCACAGTATGCTGGTATTTGGTCCATACAGTGCTGATGCTTTTTTTGCTCGCAATCAACAAAGCAAATTCGATGCTGTATTGGCGATGTACCATGATCAGGGCCTGATTCCTTTCAAATCGCTTGCTTCAGGTGAAGGTGTGAACTTTACTGCTGGCCTGCCTGTTGTCAGAACTTCTCCGGATCATGGAACCGCATTTGATATTGCGGGAAAGAACAAAGCGGATTCCACTTCTTTCTTGTCAGCTATTTATGCCTGCCTTGATATTATACATAAGAGACTTGAATACGAAGAAAATCGAAAGAACCCACTGAAGAAAATGACGTCTGTTGTGTTGGCGGGTGCAGAGGATGAAAAAATTGAAGAGGGTTAAATTCTGTTTCACTGCGTAAAGAAAGAGCGTGGACAAACTCAAAACATATTATCTGGAATTGGCTTATTGATTAAATAGGATGTATACCTAATCTCTACCTGTCCCTTTGCGCTTTGAATCAATGGAGTCTGCTTTTTGCTCCCATCATCATAATCGAAAGTTACACCCTTCGGCAACTTATAGTCTTTCAAATTAAAGCTGCAAATCAACTTATCCGGTAACGCGTAAGAAGCATATTTTCCATAGGTCATCTCCAATTCATATGTTCCATTTTCTTTCGTTGTAATCTTTGCCTTTCTGATCAGTAGATTCGACTCGTCGACGTACAGCGTAGACAAAGCGATATCCGAGTTTTCGTCTTTTGGGATCAATTTGAGTATTCGAAGCCCATTGCTGTCGTAACCTGAAAAAAGTGCTGTATACTGGCCGCTAAAAATATTTTGAATACTAATTCCCAGTATACTTTTGGGAACCAGTGAAATACCATTTTCATTCCTGATCTTTAGTTTATCTGGCCGCTTAAAATATAATTTCACCTTTGCCTCGGGAACTTTCAAATAAGTGACCGTCGTCTTCATCACCCCATCTGCTTCATAGCTTTTGACCGTTTCCATCTTGCTCCTCAACTTCTGGATAAGGGCGTCCGCATCCTGCGCTTCCACCGGACGACCAGGCAAAAATGCGACAACAAGGAAGATCAATTTTGTGAGCGAAATATTTTTCATCATAATACAGAACTTAATCAACTAAGGATGTCTTTTCTTTTGAATGAAATGATGGCGGTACCCAAAAATGCAACTATGTAGCCAATCAAAATCCAAAAGCTTCTGCCAATCGCCGGGAGATT
This sequence comes from Bacteroidota bacterium, assembly GCA_003175695.1. Taxonomy (GTDB): domain Bacteria; phylum Bacteroidota; class Bacteroidia; order Chitinophagales; family Chitinophagaceae; genus Puia. The sequence continues at coordinate 5,822 of PSRA01000009.1, forward strand.
CTCAATTGACCCGCGAATGACTGAATTGTCGGGTCCCATCCGGGAATAAAAGAAACCTTTCCAGGCAAGCATATGAGATGTGAAAAGGTAAGGTTTTACTGTTTTGTCATACATTGGAATTTTCAATTCCGATAAGATCGTGAACACGATTACAATGCACATCGTCGCAACAATAGGTCCAATCGAATTATCGGCAAACACTGACAACAGGAAGGCAAGTGCCGCCACAGTGCTCAACGCGACAGCTGCAAATCCAAAAGCAGCCATATAACGCCAAAGAATATCTGCTTTTTCAATTTGTTCCATTACATCATTTCGTGCAATGAGAATATCATTGGTACCAAAAAATAAGATACTCATCAGTAATGCAAGGATGGCCATCCAGGCGAGCAGCATAACGGTATAGATAACGGTAGCAGCATATTTTACCAGGAGCAGTTGCGTCCTCGTAATTGGCTTAGTAATGAGTAGCCGCAGCGTGCCCATATTCGCTTCTCCGGCCACTGAATCGCCGGCTACGAGCGCGACTAATAAAGGCACATGAATGAGAAGAGCATTGAGGATGACAAATGCAACAAAGTATCCATTCAGCACTTTGTCGTAAGGAACTTCAAATGAAGCTGAGATATCTCCCATGAGCAATTCGAGATACGAGCGGCCATCGAATTTCAGACCCAGTTGGATAAGGATGATAATCGCCGCAATGGCACCGAAGCTGATATAGGTCCTCGGCTTTCGGAAAATCTTGAACAATTCAATTTGCAGCAGCTTCCACATGTGGCGAGGTTGTGATTGATAAAAAATAATCTTCCAAAGAGTGCCTAGGCTGCAAGTGCAAGACTCCAATGCCTTGTTCCACCAGGTCTTTATTTAATGCAGGAATTTGGATCTTATCCATTTCGAATATAAATTTTCCATTCTGACGGCTACGCAAATACGATTTCCATTTCGAATTTTCCAGTACCTGGAATGTTTTGTCGGCTTCGGTAGTTTGCAATTCCACGATCATGTTGGTGCCATCCAGCAGGTTGCTCACCTGGCCTTCAATGACTTTTTTGCCCTTATCAATGATCATCATGCGATTGGCCATCACTTCAATTTCACTCAGCAAATGAGATGATACCAGGATGGTTTTTTGGTGATTCCTGCTCAGATCGAGAATCAGGTTTCTCATATCGGCAATACCCTGGGGATCCAGTCCATTGGTTGGTTCATCTAAAATCAACAGCCCGGGATCATGAACAAGGGCGATGGCAATGCCCAATCTTTGTTTCATGCCTTGGGAAAAAGTTTTTACCCGACTATTAGCCCGTTCAGCCAGATCCACCAATTCCAGCTTTTCCATTAGTCTCTTTTTGGGAATTTTCACGCCACTCATGTTTGCGAACAAAGAAATGTTTTCAAAAGCTGTCAGGTATTTATAAGTATCAGGCTTTTCAATGATTGCTCCCACTTGTGTAAGGATGTCAAGCCGATGCGTTCGCAAATTCATTCCAAAAAGTTCAATCCTGCCGCTGGTTGGCCTGATCAGAGAAAGCAACATACGGATGGTGGTTGACTTCCCCGCCCCATTTTGACCTAGAAACCCATATATATCGCCCCGATAGACTGCAAATGACAAATCATCGACAGCCACAGCATCTTTGAAATGCTTGCTAAGATTGGTTACAGAGATCACAGTTTGCATGGCTATCGAAAATTTACTATAAATCGGTTCATCTTATTACAAAATCCCTGGAAAAATGGTTGCGGCCAGATAAAAAGACGGCTAAAAAAATCGTTTGTCTATTGCAAATATTAAAGACGTTTTTTATCTTTGGAAACCATCCTTTGATAATCCTGTACGCGTAATTTAAGAGATTTACGCATTCTAATTCCAGATACCTAAGATCGCACCACCCCCTTTAAGCTCAATTGTAATTTTCCTTTGAATAACCCTTTTGATAGTCACAGGATCAAATCGGCGTTATGATCAGATCCTGCTTTTCATCAATTGTGCTTAATTAATTATTCACTTCAGAAACTCAAAAAATGAAAAGCATTGTAAGAAACTTCTTGTTAATACCAGCATTAGTATTGACAATTTCCGGAGCAAAGGCTGGAAAACATGTTACTACCTCCACCGGTCTTGACACCGCTTCACTAAACAATACCGCTTCGAGCATCATTTTACGCGGCAGCCTCGTGAATTTCGGCGCAGCATATGGCCGGAATTTCTTTGATCTTAATTGGAATACCATCGCTGCACAAAATTGCGATCACTTTGAAGTGGAAAGAAGTCTTGATGGTGTTCATTATGAAAAAGTCGGTGAAGTCAGGAAAAATTCTGATGCCACAAGCGAAGAGAACTATGCGTTCAGAGACAACGTCAAACCTGCTATCGCAAGAAACAATGATCTTTATTACCGTTTGAAACAGGTGGATGCGAATGGCGATTTTTCATATTCCAAGGTTTTGATTGCCCGGATGTATAATACCAGGGCACTGGCTTCTTTAAGTGTTACACCAGACCCGGTTGTAAATGACATACTGGTTAACGTGCAACTAAAAACACGCTCTTATGTGGTTATTAAAGTGACGGACGAGAGTGGCAAGGAAGTTTTGAGAAAATCGATCCAGGCGAATGAAGAACTGAACACATATAAATTAGATGGTACGCATGAATTACATGCCGGCATGTATTCGCTGGAAGTAATCGTTAATAGTAACGAAAGGCTTCAGATGAAATTATTAAAGAGTTAGGGTACGAGCCAATTGCTTATTTTGTTGTCCCGACCGCCTTCAAACGGTCGGGATTATTTTTTTATTCCAGGTTTATCTATAGGGGTCACCTGCAAATATGAGTGCAAGCTTTGCACATAATTCTCAAATGCCAGAATTCCTGAACGTGTAATCTTGCAAATGGTTTGGGGATAATTATCCTTGAATTGTTTGACAATCTCTATATATCCGGCTTCCTTCAACTTGTTGATCTGAACACTCAAATTGCCGGCAGTGGCATTGGTTTTTTCCTTGAGAAAAGTGAATTCCGCCTCTTTCACACTGATCAGCAAGGAGACAATGGCAAGTCGGAGTTGCGAATGTAATATGGGGTCAAGATCTTTAAACATGAGCTTGCATGTGTCTGTATCGACTCTTAAGTAAATAGCCTGGAATAATATAGCTGACAATAATGGCCAGGGCGCAAAGCAGGATGTTGACATCAAAAGGTGTGAAAGTCGCCACAATGGCCAACAACCAACTACCGATCGCTCCCCATACTAAAGGCGAGAACTTCAAGGCTCTTCCGGTCACAAAACTTCCGATCGCATATAATCCCATGTAGAAGGAAAAGCAATTCTTCCAGCCAAAGCGGGCAAAAATAAATCCAAACAAAATATAGGAGAAAAAAATACTGATCCAGAGATAGTCCAATTGTTCTTCTACATAGGTGCGAACAGTTCTTTTCCTGCTTTGCCGTGCACCATGAAAAATAGAAACCACTACGCCCACAAACATGAGCAGCCAGGCCATTGGATGATAAGGCGATTGAAAAACCACTTTCAAAACATATTGAATGATGCTGGCTGCAAATACGAGCCAGCCCCAAAGCAGAAAATAAAAGCTGTCATCAGCAACTGTGTTTTTCGCCCTATCGATCATGGACTGAATAAGCACTATACTGTCCTGGGGTGATAATTCTTTTTCTTCCATAAAATATGATTGATGAATAAATTATTTGTTGCAATGGGCGAGCATTTCTTCGGAACGTTCCAATCCCCAGCGAGGGTACAAAGGTTTGGGTTGCTCTTTCTTGAATAATTCAATTGCCTTCTCAAAAATTGGTTTGGCTTTATCCTTTCCTCCTCCGAATGCCGCAGGTGTATTGTACACACTTTCTCCTTGCAAATAATACAAACGCGGATTATTCGGATCTAGCGCCATCCCTTTTTCAAGTGCCTGGTGAGCCTGCTGGCCATAGGTAGCCCAACGTATTTGCGGATTGACCATCATTTGTTGGGTTGCTGCCATGTTCCGCAGGCAATATATTTCAGAATTTTCGCCGAATGAAGCTGCTTTATCGCAAAATGAATTGATCCTGGCTGCATTTGCATCTTTGTCAATTTTGGGATCCGACCAACCACTGGTTACTAGTGCCAATCCAGCATAATAGTAAGGAAGCCACTGAGTTTTTTCCGCCTCTGCAATTCTTTCGAAATTATTGGCAACCGTTTGATAATCCTGGGTTGTTTTTGCAGAATCGAACAAGGCCAGATTTTTTTCCATTGCCGCAACATATTTGTCACTTTGAGCTCGACCAACAGAAATGGTCGACGCCATCAAAATAAAAAGAAACAATTTCATGACTTTGATTTTAGATTGAATGAATGTACTTTTCATATTTTCAATTTATATGTCCATAATAATTTACTGTTTCATTACAGATTGTTGTTGATCGCATCCTGTGTTCTATCTACTCCCCAGCTCAGGAAGCAACCAATAAAATAAAATCGCCTGGCAGGAGGTTCAACAGGTTGTTTTACCAGGCCGCTGAATGAATAGTTATAATTGTACACAAGATTATAGCCCAACACGTTTGTCATACTGGCAAATAATACAATAAACGTTCTCGGATTTTTCTTACCGAGGCTGGGAATATATTCGCAGCTAAAATTCAGGCTGCTGAAATCCTTGGTTTTCCCCTGGTCAGCCACGTAATACTTGCTATTGTTGTTTAGGAGAAAATTGTAGTAGGGACGGCCTGTCGCAAAACTGTAGGTCACATTGACTCCGGATTTTATGTCAGTGAAGAAGCGTTTCATCACAACCGATGCAGTGTGTGTCGCAGCAAAATTTGGCATCAGCTGTTGAGGGTAATTCAAATAGTCCCGTTTGGTATCGAGATAGGAATAACTGATCCAGTAATCAAAATCTTTAAACGTCTTTTTATCACGCCAGAAAATGTCCACCCCTCTTGCATAACCGCTGCCACCATTATTATAACTAGCATAATAATAGCCATAAGGAACAGTCTTCACTAAGGCACTATAAGTTTTATAATATGCTTCCACGCGAAAGATCCGGTCATTTGACATTTTCTGGTAGTTAATGATATAATGAGTTGCCCTGGTAAATCCGAGGCCAGTGGCATAGGTTAACTGTTGGTTTTCCGGCTTTTGATAAAACACACCATATGCGAGAGAAACTTGCGCGTTCTTGCCGGTTTTATATGCGAGAGAAATTCGCGGGGCAATATCAGACTTGTTTATAATGGATGAATACTCAAAACGGGCACCCAGTTTGGCTGCAAGATCATTTGTAATATAGATATCACTTTCTGCATAGGACGCATAATAATTATCGATTAATGAATGAATGGTATCATTATATGTGCCCGGGTTATTTGCGTACCAATATTCTCCACCAAACCTGATTGCACTTAAAGTGCCCAATTTTTTCTCAAATACTGCCTTAATCTGGCTTAGATCCTGCCGGTTGTGAAGCACGAAGTTTTTATACTTCATCCAGTATGCAGTATCTCCAAAATATCTTGGTTGATTATTAGCGTCCTGGACCTGCTGCATAATATCATCCTTGTTAGTACTGTAACTGACACCTAGAAACATTTTCCATCCATTGCGCAGGTATTCCTTCCAGCTGAGATTGTTATACCAATTGTGATTGGTAAGGCCAAACGCATTTTTTAGATATGGGCTGTCAATGTCGGCTCGACGCAGCCCGAGTGTATTGTACGCAAAAGTAGTGTAGTATTTAATCATACCTCCGCTCTTAGTTTTGATTCTGAAATTGGCATCTCCTGAATGAAATTGCGGAAGTATAAAATAGTCGGGCACTTGTTTAACAACATCGAAGTAGAGCGATAGATTGGCATAATTATAACTCGCTCCCCAGGATGATTTTTTATTTTTCGCCACCTGCTGGGTTCCCGCCCCGACCACTAGTGGAGAAATACTTGCGTCGATCTCTGATTTTTGCGGGAGATCCAAAGATTCCAACAGTAATACTGATGACAGGGCCTGGCCATAGAGGGCTGAATATCCTCCCGTACTAAATACCGTTCCCTTAAATAAGAATGGAGAAAAACGACCTCGTTGAGCAATATCGGGAACTGAAGTAAAGTAAGGGTTGTTTACGAGCGTTCCATCTATATATTGCTTGGTTTCATAACCGGCACCACCTCTGACAAACAAGCCTTCCTGCTCTCCCACCTGCTGGGGACCCGGCAATGTCTTTAAGGCTGTTGTGATATCTGCATTCGAACCTGCCGTGGTAGCAATGTCAATAGAATTTAGCACTGCCGCCCTTTTTGTGTCACTTGCTTCGAATGATCCTGCTGTAATGGTTACTGCCTTCAATTCGCTTTGTTCTTCCTTTATGGAAAAATCAAGATGAATCGGGACCTGCGGCCTGATCATCAGATGTTGTTCGGTTGAACGATATCCCACAGAAGTCACTATGACTATTTGAGAATCTTTTTCGGTTGTGGTAAACCGGTAGTTACCCGAAGAATCTGTGGTGGCGCCGTCGAATGTATTCTTAAGGGTGATGCTCGCGCCCGGAATGGGATGCCCCTTTGTATCCCTGACTTTGCCGCTGATCACTACCTGGGCAAATAAGGGAGAGGTGCAAGAAAGGAGAATGATAAGGTTTATCCAAAGTCTCACCCGCTGTAACTTTCTACGAATGTAAACTAGTTTATAACATAAACCAAATTTAAATTTCGAAGGGATTAAAGTGGTTTATTTGGGAGCTATGACCCAAACCTAAAAAAGAAGCCAGGCTTAGAAAAGCCCGGCTGTTGTTGATCGTACCCTTTAAAACTAAACTCTTATTAATTCGATTTAATAAATTTTTGAACGTCTTCCCTGCTTCCGGCTTCCGTTGTTTTCCAGGCAAGCATAGTCATTTTCATTATCGCTATTGCCTCCGGCTGCCACAACCGCTTTCTCCACAGCATTTTCCTGATTAGTCGGCTCATTGTAAGCCAGATAACTCAAAGGCAAATGCGCAACCGGAATATTAAAGGCAAAAGATTTAAACCATAGCGAATTCATCCTATCCGCTTTACTAGATGCATATGCACCGGTCTTTGCACCTATCCTCACCACAAAATCATTCGTGTTTGCATAGAAATTCGTGATCATTACATCCGTCGCCGTCGTCGTTATTTTCGGATAATTTTTTGTTGGTCCGTCGAATTCTTTCCCATTCGCATTGTAATCACTCAAGCATCCTCTGATGGAAACAGGTTGTATATCTGTATTCTGCTCGATAGTATAATTCTTCTGATTGTAGAACGTAAGAAATTCGTGAAGGCTCTTTCCATCTCCATCCACATCGAGGCCTGTTACAAAAAAACCATTCACTGAAATCTCTTTGCCATGATCTTCATGATCTGCAAACGATACCTCAAATTCCATCCACCAACTCGTATTGGCAGGAGCATGTCCTCCATCATAAGCTACTTGTGGTTGCCAGGCATTGTCATATCCAGTGCCATTCTGCGTATCTTGATCAGGACCATCCAGATCAATTGCAGTGAGACTCACTTTGTCACTACTGCGTCCTTTGATCGTCACAATCGCATCAATATCTTTGGCAACATTTGGGAAGATATATATTGCTCCATCTGCTCCTGCCTGCTTGGCATCACTTCCGCTCTGCAAATACGCGTGGGTGAATACCAACTCTGGTACCAATTCCTGTGAAAGAACTTTTGTATATGTGAAAAGTAAGCCGACAGTGCAAGCGCTCAACCTGACTGCTTTCATCATGTTTAACACAAGGCCTTGATACAGCGAATTCATGACTTACTATTTAACGAGCGTCCTGATTAATGTCTGTAGTAGCCCATAGTTATTGGAGAAACACAACTATTCTTCTTAGGAAATTGGAATAGGTATATGCAAATAATTGAACTAAAAAACGATTGGGTCTGGGGGGAAAATTGGAAACCGGAATTTATGAGGAGATTGGGTACGGTGCGCTGATGACGAGACAAAGATTGCAAGCGTTTTTGATAAATGCAAGTGTTTTGAAAAATAAATTTCAGCCTTTTAGCTAATTCTTTCCGCGCGTGACAAAGCATAAAAAAGCTCCGGCTTCTCGCCGGAGCTTTTGTTTTATTCATTTCTAATTCTGAACTATTTGTATTGGGGAATCAATTCTTTAGCCAGGCTGACTGCTTTTTTTATTCCATCTTCTGGAAGATTTCCCTTCTTGAATTCAGCCATCACATCCGCATGTTTGTTATCCATTTCCATGAGAAAGTGTTCTTCAAATGCCTTCACATTTTTCACCGGCACTTCGCGAAGAAGTCCCTGGGTTCCGAGATAGATAATAGCTACTTGTTTATCAACTGAAAAAGGTGAATACTGAGGCTGTTTTAAGATTTCCACATTGCGTGCGCCCTTGTCAAGTACCAATTTAGTCGCCGCATCGAGGTCACCTCCAAATTTCGCAAACGCTTCCATCTCACGATAAAGTGCCTGGTCGAGCTTCAATGTTCCAGCCACTTTTTTCATCGATTTAATTTGTGCATTCCCACCTACACGACTAACCGAAATTCCCACGTTGATAGCCGGACGAATACCTGCATTGAACAAATTGCTTTCCAGGAAGATCTGTCCATCTGTAATGGAGATCACATTCGTTGGAATATATGCGGATACATCACCTGCCTGCGTTTCAATGATTGGCAAAGCAGTTAATGATCCACCGCCTTTCACTTTGCCTTTAATTGACTCTGGCAGATCATTCATGTTTTTTGCAACCGCATCATCGCTGATAATTTTTGCTGCTCTTTCCAACAGGCGGCTGTGCAAGTAGAATACATCACCAGGATATGCTTCACGACCTGGTGGACGGCGAAGCAACAATGAAACCTCACGGTAAGCAACAGCTTGTTTTGACAAATCATCGTAGATGATCAAAGCGGGCCGTCCCGTGTCGCGGAAAAATTCTCCGATGGCTGCACCAGCAAATGGCGCGTAGAATTGCAGAGGAGCCGGATCAGAAGCAGAGGCAGCTACAATCACAGTGTATTCCAACGCGCCGTTTTCAGCCAAAGTCTTCATTACACCTGCAATGGTGGATGATTTTTGACCTGTCGCTACATAGATGCAATAAACAGGCTTGCCTGCTTTGTAAAATTCTTTTTGATTGATGATGGTATCAATCGCAATAGCCGTTTTTCCAGTTTGCCTGTCCCCGATAATCAACTCACGCTGTCCGCGTCCGATAGGAATCATCGCGTCAATCGCCTTGATCCCTGTTTGCAAAGGTTCCTTTACCGGTTCCCTGAAAATTACTCCAGGCGCCTTGCGTTCCAATGGCATTTCGAATTTGTCACCTGCTAATGGCCCCTTGCCGTCAATAGGCTGACCCAAAGCATTAACTACTCTTCCCAACATGCCTTCGCCAACCTGGATAGAGGCAATCTTGCCGGTACGGCGAACGGTCGCACCTTCTTTAATGTCACCACTGTCTCCCATCAACACAACACCCACGTTGTCTTCTTCAAGGTTCAAGGCAATAGCCCTGACACCATTTTCAAATTCTACCAGTTCCCCGCTGCTGACATTATTCAAACCATAAACACGGGCAATTCCATCACCCACCTGTAATACGGTGCCTACTTCTTCCAACTCGGCAGAAACTTTAAAGGAGCTTAGCTGCTGGCGCAATATGGCTGAAATCTCATCTGGCTTAATTTCTGGCATAGTAATTTTCTATTTAAAAGTTTTATCGGATCCTAAAAAAAGATCCTGGATCTTATCTAATCTGATATATGAAATCGTTGCTTTCAAATTGTTTTCTTGCATTGTTCAATTCATAGGCAACACTGGCATCTACCATCCTGTCTCCAAATTCCAGTATGAATCCACCAATAATATCTTCTTTCACTTCAGTTTGCAATTCCACATCTTTCAATCCCGCCACAGATTTGATCTTGCTTACCACTACTTTTTTCAAATCTTCACTAACCGGAGCAGCGGTAGTAAGTTTCACAACATGGATACCCATATAATCCTTGTATTGTTGCACAAAAGCTGAAATGATTTCGGGAAGGTAAGATTCGCGGCCTTTGGTGATCAGCAGGCGTATAAAGGACGATGTAATTACATTGACCTTGTCTTTTGTAATTGCATCTACGATTTTATGCTTCATATCAGCATTGATCACCGGGCTTTTCAACATACTTACGAAATCCCTGTTTTTTTTGCAAATGGCCTGCAGGAAGAGCATATCATCATATACAGGATCCAATTCCTTCTTTTCAATCGCAAGATCGATAAGGGATTTTGCATATCTACCGGCTAAACGAAGATTGGGCATGGGAATGCTTTAATTTAGTTTCACTTCTTCTGACAACTGCTGAATATATTTTTCCTGTTCTGATTTGTCTGAAAGTTCTCTGCGTAAGATCTTTTCCGAAACACTTACAACGAGGTTGCCTACCTGGTTTTTCACGTCTGTTAAAGCAGCAAGCTTTTGTTGTTCAATCGCAATTCTTGCGTCGGTGATGATCTTGTTTGCCTCGACTCTTGCCTGATCCTTGGCTTCATTAATAATCTTATCCTTGGTATCCCTTGCTTCTTTCAATAATTGCGCACGTTCTTCCCTGGCTTTAGCCAGCAGGGCTTCATTTTCATTTTTCAATTGCGCCATTTCCGCTTTCACTCTCTCCGCAGTTGCTAATGAATCGGCAATGGTCTTCTCGCGTTGATTCAGAGAATTAAGAATTGGCCTCCATGCGAATTTTCTCAAGATTAAAAAAACAATCACGAAAGCAATTAGCGTCCAAATGATCAAACCAAATGAGGGAGTTAGCAAATCCATATATTCAAATTTTTAAGATTCCAGAAAATAACTGCATCCTCCGCCCTGTGCTTTGGATGCAGTAATGAGATGCCTGGCTATTTAAGAACCATAGCAAGGAAGCCAACGATGATACCAAACAAAGCAACCCCTTCGATAAGAGCTGCAGTCAGGATCATGTTAGTCCGGATGTCGTTCACTGCTTCTGGCTGACGGGCGATAGATTCAACAGCGCCTTTACCAATCTGGCCGATACCGATACCTGCGCCGATAGCTGCCAATCCTGATCCGATAGCTCCACCCGCATTCGCAGT
>PSRA01000186.1 GCA_003175695.1 Bacteroidota bacterium
AACAAAATGGCAGACTTACGATTTCAAAGAAATTTTGGTATTGCAGCACATATTGATGCTGGTAAGACCACCACTACAGAACGTATCCTGTATTACACCGGTGTTTCTCACAAAATAGGTGAAGTACATGATGGCGCCGCTACCATGGATTGGATGGAGCAGGAGAAAGAGAGAGGAATCACGATCACTTCTGCCGCCACCACCTGTTTCTGGAATTTCCCGACCATCCAGGGGAAGAAAATTCCTGAGACTAAGCAATACAAATTTAATATCATCGATACTCCGGGACACGTGGATTTTACAGTAGAAGTGGAACGCTCTCTTCGCGTGCTCGATGGATTGCTTGCTTTGTTTTGCGCTGTATCCGGCGTAGAACCTCAATCTGAAACTGTTTGGCGTCAGGCTAACAGGTACAAAGTTCCAAGAATCGGATTTGTAAATAAAATGGACCGTGCAGGTGCCGATTTCCTGAACGTTGTTAAACAAGTGAAGGAAATGTTGGGTGCCAAAGCCGTTCCACTGCAATTACCGATCGGAGCTGAAGATAATTTCAAAGGCGTTGTCGACCTGATTCAAATGAAGGGAATTATTTGGGATGATGAAACAAAAGGAATGACTTATCAGGAAGTTCCTATCCCCGATGATATGATGGAAGAAGTGAAGGAATGGAGACAACATCTTATTGAAGCCGTTGCCGAATATGATGATAAACTGCTTGAAAAATTTTTTGAAGATCCTAACTCAATCACGGAAGATGAAATGCATGTCGCTATTCGCAAAGCAACTATCGACATCTCCATCATTCCAATGATGTGCGGATCTTCGTTCAAGAATAAAGGCGTGCAGACAGCTTTGGATGCAATTGTTCGGTATTTACCGGGTCCTCTGGACATTGAGGCCGTGAAGGGAACTGATCCGAATTCGGGCGAAGAAATTTCCCGCAAACCGGATGCAAAGGAACCTTTTTCTGCATTGGCATTTAAGATCATGACTGATCCCTTTGTTGGACGTCTTGCATTCTTCCGCGCTTACAGTGGACACCTCGATTCAGGTTCTTATGTGTTGAACACTCGTACGGGTAGAAACGAAAGAATCTCCCGTATCATGCAGATGCATGCGAACAAACAAAACCCAATCGATTTTATCGAAGCAGGTGATATCGGAGCAGCAGTAGGATTCAAAGACATTAAGACCGGAGATACACTTTGTAATGAAGACCATCCCATCATCCTGGAAAGTATCAACTTCCCCGAACCTGTAATATCTATTGCAGTAGAGCCGAAAACGCAGGCTGACATCGATAAGATGGGTATGGCCATTTCAAAACTGGTGGAAGAAGATCCAACCCTTCGTGTAAAGACAGACGAAGAAACCGGTCAGACCATCCTAAGTGGAATGGGTGAATTGCACCTGGAAATTATCGTGGATAGAATGAAGCGTGAATTCAAGGTTGAAATCAACCAGGGAGCACCGCAGGTGGCATACAAAGAGGCATTCCAGGTTTCAATTGAACACAGAGAGACCCTTAAGAAACAAACCGGTGGTCGCGGTAAATTTGCTGACATTATTTTTGAACTCGGACCTGCAGATGAAGAGTTCTTAAAAGAAGGAAAAGGCAATTTCCAATTTGTGAATGATATTTTCGGTGGATCAATTCCCCGCGAATTTGTTCCAGCAATTCAAAAAGGATTTGAATCTGCGATGACAGCCGGTGTGCTGGCAAGCTATCCGGTCGACAATATGAAAGTTCGTGTATTTGATGGAAGCTTCCACGCTGTCGACTCAGACTCTATGTCTTTCGAACTTTGTGCGAAAGCGGGGTTCCGTGAAGCTGCCCGCAAGGCTAAACCCGTTCTTCTCGAACCCATCATGAAAGTAGAGGTCATTACCCCTGATCAATACATGGGTGATGTAACGGGCGACCTTAACCGCAGACGCGGTATCTTAGAAGGAATGGATTCCAGGGCGAATGCTCAGGTGATCAAGGCAAAAGTTCCTTTGAGCGAAATGTTCGGCTATGTGACACAGTTAAGGTCACTGAGCTCCGGACGTGCTACATCTACCATGGAATTTTCTCATTATTCTCCTGCACCAAATAATATTGCAGAAGAAGTAATTGCGAAAGTAAAGGGTAAGGGTAAAGTGAATGCTTAAAATCTCTTCGTAAATAGATGAAGCCCCGATCTGAAAAGATCGGGGCTTTTTATTGTGCTTGAAACCACACGCTAATTCTGAAGAAAAAAAATTAAATTCATACCACTAAGCACCATGATTTGAAAAAGAAGCTTATACAATCTTTCTTATTGTCAGCCCTCCTGATATTATTATTGGTGAACCCACTCGCTGCCCAGCACTATGTCAGAGATAAACCAGCACTGCCTCCACCTTCCAGAACCAAGCCGGCTATGCCTTACAAGGATTGTGTTTGGATTAAAGAAGACTGGAAGTGGACAAATGGAACCTATGTTTGGTACGGCGACAGATGGGCAAGACCTCCCTACGATGGCGCAACATGGATTCCCGGACATTGGCATCATGGTTCCCATGGATGGAATTGGATAGCTGGCCAATGGCGAATGCGTCCCAATTAACAATCCATTCAGCCATATTTTTTAAGTGGCAAAGATTTCTAGCCAAAATGTGCCATTTTCGTTCTAACAAATGCCAATCACACATGAGGAAGACATTGCATGTCTGGATCCTATGGGTCCTGCTTACCATTATTAGCAGTCGGACTCAGGCTCAACGCCACAAAGAAATTGACTGGAGTCGCGATGGAAATTCATATTATGAGATAAACCAGGAAGGTTTTGTACAGGTGAACCTTCCTTCGATGAAACCCACCATCCTTGTTCCAAAAGAAAAGATGACTCCTTCCGGTCAATCAGCGCCCTTATCTGCGAGGGATTATTTGTATTCCGAAGAAAACCAGGAACTTCTGCTATTTACAAATACAAGAAAGGTTTGGAGATATCATACCAGGGGTGATTATTGGGTCTATAATCTTAGAACTGGCGGGTTAAGCCAACTGGGTAAATCGCTTCCTCCCTCCTCTATGATGTTCGCGAAAATTTCACCAGATGGAAAATCCGCCGCTTACGTGAGTGACCATAACCTGTTTGTAGAAGATATTGCAACAGGCAACATCAGGCAGCTAACCTCCAACGGCACCCGAAAAATGATCAATGGCACATTTGATTGGGTGTATGAAGAAGAATTCGACTGTCGGGATGGTTTCAGGTGGAGTCCGGATAGTAAAAAGATTGCGTATTGGCAGATCGATGATAGAAATACACCCGATTACCTGATGCTAAACACCACCGATTCAGTTTATTCGAGGGCCGTTCCTGTTGAATATCCTGTTGCGGGGCAAATGCCTTCTCCGTTTAAAATAGGTGTCCTGGACATCTCAACAGCTGAGACAAAATGGATGGATGTCGGCTATGATTCTAAGTTGGGATCCTACGTTCCGAGGATGGAATGGGCCGACAATAGCAAAGAATTGATCGTGCAGCATTTGAACAGGCGCCAGAATGAATCGGAGATTTTATTATGCGACGCTGGAACAGGTTCATCTAAAGTGATCTTTTCGGAAAAAGATCCGGCCTGGATCGACGTTATTTCCCAATGGGATGACAGCTACAGGTATGGCGGCTGGGATTGGCTTAACAATGGAAAAGAATTCGTGTGGGCCAGTGATAAAGATGGATGGCGGCATTTGTACAGAATGAATAAGGAAGGAAACAATGAGATATTGATAACGCCTGGTGAGTATGATGTGATGGAGATTTTGAACATTGATGAGAAAGACAATGCAGTATATTTTCTTGCTTCTCCAGATAATGCCACCCAAGCCTATTTGTATAAAAGCAGACTGGATGGAAAGGGCCGTGCTGAATTGCTTTCGCCTTCGAATGAGATTGGAACACACTCGTACCAGATCTCGCCTAACTCAAAATACGCTGAGCACTCCTTTTCAAATTATTATACTCCTCTTGCCGATGAATGGATATCTCTTCCCGATCATAACATTATCGACGGTAAGCACAACGTCAGCCATGCAGTCACAACTGCCAGCAAAGCTGCATCAAATATGGAATTCTTTAAAATTAAGACCGTTGATGGTGTCGAAATGGACGGCTGGATGGTGAAACCAATTCATTTCGATTCTACCAAGAAGTATCCTGTTGTTTTTTATGTGTATACTGAGGCGGCAGATGAAACTGTGAAAGATAAGTTTGGGACAGGTATCAATCCGCTTTATATAGGGAATATGGCCGAAGATGGTTATGTATATATGTCTATTGACAACCGTGGGACGCCGTCGCCAAAAGGCGTAGCCTGGCGCAAAGCGACTTATCGTAAGATTGGAAGGCTAAATATCCGGGACCAGGCGATGGGAGCCAAAGAGATACTGAAATGGCCGTGGGTTGATTCTTCCCGAATTGCCGTTTGGGGTTGGAGTGGAGGAGGTTCTGCGACGTTAAATCTGATGTTTCAGCATCCTGAAATCTACAAAACGGGGCTGGCATTTGCTGCCGAAGGGAATATGCTGACTTATGATAATATTTACCAGGAGCGATATATGGGCCTTCCACAGGAAAATAAGGAAGATTATGTAAATGGCTCGGCCATCAACTACGCTAAAAATTTACAGGGTAATTTGTTGTATGTACACGGAACCGGCGACGATAACGTCCACTACAACAATGCTGAAATGCTGATCAATGAATTGGTTAAATATAATAAGAAATTCCAGCTCATGATCTATCCTAACCGAACCCATGCAATTTCTGAGGGCCCCGGGACGCGCCTGCACCTGGCAACCCTGTACACGAGCTACCTGAAGGAGCACTGCCCGGGTGGTCCCAGGTAAATAATGCAAAAAGCAGAATTTCGCGACTAGATGGCCGTCTTTAACACGGGAGAATGAAAATGATGCTAAAAAAAGCGCATAATTCTTTGATTATTTAATGGATAGTCCCTACCTTTGCATCCCCAAAAATACCGAGTCAAATCGGGGAGAAACTTGGGATTTGACATATGTCTCAGCGAATTAGAATCAAATTACAGTCATACGATCACAACCTGGTAGATAAATCTGCAGAAAAGATCGTAAAAACAGTTCGCAGTACCGGTGCAGTAGTAACTGGCCCGATTCCTTTGCCAACAAGGAAGAAAATCTTCACTGTTCTTCGTTCACCACACGTGAACAAGAAAGCAAGGGAACAATTCCAATTGCATACGCACAAGCGGTTGCTGGATATTTATACATCTACGTCCAGAACAGTAGATGCTTTATCGAAGTTGGATTTGCCTTCCGGTGTTGATGTTGAAATCAAGGCCTGATAGCTGGAAATGACTGAGTCATTTAAGTAGTTCTTACAATATTGAAAATGCCGATGGTGGACTCGTTAGAATGATCCACCAATCTGCGAAATCTATCTCTCAATCTCGCCTGTGCGGGAAAAAAGAGCGCTGGATTTGATGTCCTGGAAAGAAAAATGAATTCACTTCAAAGTTTCTTTCCTAATCAATAAAAAAAATGCTGACCGGAAACGGCCAGCGACTAAATATGAACAAGCCGTTCGGGGTTTGTTTACTACCGGTACTTCCATCCCGCCTGGCGGGATACAAGGAAAAGGTCGGCTGCAAACAAGGGGATTGAAATCATGGTCATGCCTTTAATGGCTGCCAGATTGTCCTTACATCCCAGGCACAAAGTGTAAAACAATGAAAGGGATTATCGGAAAGAAAATTGGGATGACCAGTATATTTACCCCTGATGGCAAGCAGCTCGCTTGCACTATCATCGAAGCGGGTCCTTGTGTAGTTACCCAGGTAAAGACAAAGGAATCTGATGGATACAGCTCTCTCCAATTAGCATTTGGCGACAAAAAAGAAAAACACGTTAACGCCGCAGAAAAAAATCACTTCGCCAAATCAAATTCTCCAGTTAAAAAGTTTGTCAAAGAATTCAGGAATTTTTCAATAGACAAGAATCTAGGTGAAACCATTACGGTAGACATTTTCGCAGAAGGTGAAAATGTTGATGTTGTTGGTACTTCAAAGGGAAAAGGATTCCAAGGTGTTGTAAAACGCCATGGATTTACCGGTGTGGGTGGTGCAACCCACGGTCAACATGATCGTAGCCGCGCTCCTGGTTCTCTCGGTAACTCATCAGACGCTTCTCGGGTAATGAAGGGCGTTAGAATGGCCGGCCGCCTGGGTGGGGAAAGAGTGAAACTGAAAAGCCTGAAAGTCGTAAAAGTATTTCCTGAGAAGAATTATCTGTTGATCAGCGGTTCAGTTCCAGGTCACAACGGTTCAATTGTTTTTGTTCAGAACTAATTTCAATTAACTACGATGCAAATAGATGTAATTAATATAAAGGGAAAGAAGACAGGAAGATCTGTGGAACTGCCAGAAGAAATTTTTGGTGTAGAGCCGAATGATCATGTGATTTACCTGGCAGTTAAACAATACCTGGCTGCGCAAAGACAAGGCACACATAAAGTGAAGACCCGTCTTGAAGTAAAAGGTTCTTCCAAGAAATTGCATAAGCAAAAAGGAACTGGTGGTTCCCGCAAAGGAAATATCCGCAACCCATTGTATAAGGGTGGTGGTACCATTTTCGGACCCAAGCCACGTGATTACGACTTCAAATTGAATCGTAAGGTGAAAGATCTGGCTAAGATGTCAGCTCTGTCATACAAGGCTAAAGAAAATGCCATCGTGATCGTAGAAGATATTCAGCTGGAAACGCCAAAGACAAAATCTTTTGTAGAGATCCTGGATGCGTTGAAGCTCTCCGATAAAAAGTCGCTTTTTGTGCTGGCTGAATACAACGATAATCTTCACCTGAGCCTGAGAAATTTGCCTCGCGTTGAGGGCGTAGTTTTGGCAGATGTCAATACATATGGCATTGTGAATGCAGATGTGTTGGTGCTTTCTGAATCAGCTGCAAAGCTTTTTGCTGAAGAAGAAAAGGAACCTGTAGAAGTTTAGTCCGGCCCGTGCCAAATGGTACGTTCGGACGAGGTATTGAAATAAATAATTTATTCAAATAGAAATACGATGAAATTCTCACATGTTTTGATTAAGCCGATTTTGACCGAGAAGGCAAATGCTCAGCAGGAAAAGTTGAGACGTTACGCTTTCAAAGTGAGCAGAAAGGCAAATAAGCTTGAGATCAAGAAAGCAGTGGAAAGCTTTTACGGTGTGAATGTAATGGATGTTCGTACATCAGTGGTGCCCGCAAAGAATAAAGTTCGTTCCACAAAATCTGGAATGATCCAGGGCCGCAAACAGTCGTATAAGAAAGCTTTTGTGACAGTGGCAGAAGGTGAGGCGATAGACCTGTACGCTAATATTTAAGAAAATAATGAATGGTAGTTCAACTACCGCAAAAGTTGAAAATAAATAGAAAGAACTATGGCACTTAAAAAATATAAACCAGTTACAGCGGGCACCAGGTGGAGAATCGGGAACGCTTACGCTGAGTTGACAACGGACCAACCGGAGAAAACATTGTTGGAGAAAGCAAAATCTACTGGAGGTAGGAATGCACAGGGAAGAAGAGCAATGCGCTATATCGGCGGCGGACACAAGAAAATGTATCGCGTTATAGATTTCAAGAGAAGCAAGAAGAATATTCCTGGCAAAGTGCAATCCATCGAATATGATCCGAATCGTTCTGCATTTATCGCGCTGATCAGCTATACTGATGGAGATAAGAGATATATAATCGCTCCGCAGGGTTTGCAGGTGGGCGCTGAAGTTTTATCAGGAGACGATGTTGCCCCTGAAATAGGTAATGCTTTACAGATGAAGCATATTCCTTTGGGAACAAACATTCACAACATTGAGATGCAGCCTGGTCAGGGTGGTAAATTGGTTCGCAGTGCAGGTTCTTCTGCGCAGTTGACCAACAAGGAAGAAAAGTATGCGGTGTTGAAAATGCCAAGTGGAGAATTGAGAAAAATTTTGATTAACTGCTATGCAACCGTAGGTATCGTTTCAAACAGCGATCACAGTTTGCAGAGCATGGGTAAGGCAGGCCGCAACCGTTGGAGAGGAATACGTCCTCGCAACCGTGGTGTCGCTATGAACCCGGTTGATCATCCGATGGGTGGCGGTGAAGGAAAGGCGTCAGGAGGTCAACCTCGCTCCAGGAATGGACAGTATTCAAGAGGTTTGAAAACCCGCACAAAAGGTAAGGGTAGCGACAAGCTGATCATCCAAAGGAAGAATGGCAAGAAGATCGCTCAATAATATAAGAACAAGAAAAAGTAATTAAAAGCAGGCCAATAAATTAATAACTATTATGGGTCGTTCAATAAAAAAAGGTCCTTACGTCGACGCAAAGCTGGAAAAAAAGATCACAGGTATTAACGAAGGAAAGAGCAAGAAGGGTGTGATCAAAACCTGGAGTCGCCGGTCTACTATTACTCCGGATTTCGTCGGGCACACTTTTGCAGTTCATAATGGCAATAAGTTCATACCCGTGTACGTAACCGAATTCATGGTGGGTCACAAGCTGGGTGAATTTGCGCCCACGCGCAATTTCAAAGGACACTCCAGCAAGAAGATCGCTGAAGGAGCTTAAAGCTTAAGTGAAGGGAATCACCTGGCGGATCAAACGAAATCAGATGAAGCCCTGAGGGATCTTAACTAAACATAAAACAGGAAACTGAAAATATGGAAGCAGTAGCAAAATTGAGAAATTACCCGACGTCACCCCGCAAAATGCGTTTGCTGGCTGATGAAATACGCGGTTTGCATGTAGAAAAAGCGCTGGCTTTGTTGGAGCATCATCCGCAACATTCTTCAACCCCCTTGCATAAGTTGCTTTGGTCGGCTGTGAAGAATTGGGAGCAAAAAAATGAAGGAAAAAGCGCTGCCGATGCGAGCCTGGTTGTTAAAACGATTTTCGTGGATGGTGCAAGAGTGTTGAAGAGGATGCGTCCCGCTCCGCAGGGCCGTGGTTACCGTGTTCGGAAACGCAGTAATCATGTGACGATCATTGTAGATTCAAAAACTAATTGATAAAAATTATTAAACCATAATATGGGTCAAAAAACAAATCCAAT
>PSRA01000143.1 GCA_003175695.1 Bacteroidota bacterium
GCTACTTTTTACAATTGGAAGAAAAAATATGGCGGCCTGGGTGTAACCGAACTGCGGCAGTTAAAACAATTGCAGGAAGAGAATGCCAGGTTAAAACAGCTGGTTGCTGACCTGTCATTGGATAAGCAAATGCTGCAGGATGTGCTAAAAAAAAATCCTTGAAGATCCGCCAGCTGCGGGAGCTGGCCATTCGTCTGATTGCATCTTACAGGGTATCGGTTCGAAGGGCATGTTTATTGCCTTCAACAAGCCCGAATTCTACACTTTAGATCGGTCTGAAATTTGGGAGGAGGTCACTGAAAATGACCATACTACAATTGCCGCGCATTCTCTGTAGGAAATCAAAGTCACTTCTCCCATTTTTTACACGATTTATTTTTACCTTTGAATGAGCGATCTTCAAACGCTGACTTCTGCAGAAGATCGACGATTACTTCTCTTTGTGCTAAGGATACATCCTTCTCCATTTAAATTATCCGTTTCTTTGAAACTGTGTTCGTTAACGTCTTTGATTTAGTTGTGCAGAAATTTGTTGTTAGAAAATCGATGAGTCCAGTATAAGAAGAATTCATTTTACTTATTCAGAGCATCATGAATTAATTCCATTCACTTTTAAATCGAATGATTATGACAACTACTCCACTTCAAAAACCGATCGAGGCTGTCAAGCACTGGTACATTCCCCTGATCATCGGCATAGTACTAATTTTAGTCGGTTTATATGTTTTTTCCAGGCCCCTGGCATCTTATGTAGCCCTATCTCTCGTCTTTAGCATGGCTTTCCTGATCACAGGAATTCTGCAGATTTCTTTTTCAATTGCAAATAAGGATGAACTCGATGGCTGGGGATGGTATCTTGCAGGTGGGATTTTCTATCTCCTGACAGGCATCGTTCTCCTTTCTCGTCCCGAAATTTCTATCGCCGCGCTTCCTTTTGTAGTCGGTTTTTTTTCTTTATTTTTTTCAATAAGCGCGCTGGGATGGGCATTTGATCTCAAAAACATTGGAATTAAAAATTGGGGTGGCCTTGCAGTCTTCGCCATACTGGGAATAATTTTTTCTTTCATTCTGCTTTGGAATCCTGACTTCGCCGGCCTTTCGCTTGTCATTTGGACCGGAATTGCGTTTATTGCCGCAGGTGTAGCGGGTATTATGCTTTCCCTTCGTTTGCACAAAATCAAAGAAACCACCAGCCGGATTTCGGATGAACTGAAAAAGCGGATAAGCAGCATTATGAGTGAATATCGGCAAGCTTTGGCGAGGTGACTGAACCATGAATACTGGCTAAATGGGCTATTTTGAAGCAACTCTTCATATAGAGACGGCTGTATAATTTGATAGCTATTTTTGTAGCTACATATTAGACTCTTGAGTGCGCCGTTTCTGTTTGCTTGTAATTCCAGGGTTTCCAATACGATTGCTACAATAGATTGATGTTGTTCAATGGAAAAGAATGATATGGTCAAGGTAATTTAATGGCTGACATGCAAGTATTGGTGTTCTTAGCTTTGATCAGCGCAATGTCGTTCTGTTTTTGCAATCCTCCTCAACACGCGAGGGCAAAGGAAATACTAATGGACTCAATTGTAAAGGTTGAAATGAATTTATGTTTATTTGGGCTCAAGAGCATTATTAAGAACGTTTGAAATTTGAATTATTTTAGAGTTGAGAGTCCAATTGTGAAAAATACAATGGTGCATTGAAAAAATTAACTACGTAACGCATCGCCAAAATCGATACAAATCTGTCCACTAATTTCTCCGGAATCCACTAGAATAGCAGCTTTTACTTTCTGTATTGGAAAATAACCAGGCCACGATTGACGGCATTCTCTCCAGGATAGATCTTCCTCCGTTGGTCATTTATTCTTAGGGTTGTAGCAAAATTTCCCAATTGGCTGTATCTGATTTATTTGCAGTATTTGAACTTCCCCATACCCACGGAACCGGAAGCGATGTCTCGTTGTCACCAGTAAATATTGCTATTTGATTTGGGCAGGATCCGCAGCTCTTGTAAAGAAGAACTGTATCGCCATTGAAATTGAATACTTTTAGATGATCCGCGGAATTGTACGGATAAACTACACTGTTAGGACCTGGTAGACCACCTGCAGATATATCAAAGTATATCGCCAAATGAGGGTAAGCAGGTTTACTGGCTGTATCTTTTATATGAACCTTGATCCAGGCCACGGAAAACAGCAATATGGTGGAACTGTCTACTTTGTGGCTACCTAATAATATGCCATCATCAACATTTTGTGGCCAATAATTGGACTTGGTAGCAGTAAGATCGAAAGTTTTTGTTCCATACACCTTTGCCATACTGTCTAATCTGCTAAAATAAACAGCCCCATTCTGATCAGAGTAAGCACTATCAATGACAGATCCTTTGGCAGTAATTCCACCATAGATTAAAGTGTCCGGGATAGAATAATACAATCTCACAAGGGCTTCGGGTATCGGGTTATAATTTGGATATTCCACAATTCTGGCATATATATCTTCAGGCGGGAAAATATCTACAATTGTGAATGCAGGCCCTAGTGCGGGAACGCCATTAACTGTTACGACGCCATTAGTAGCATGTGGGACAATAACAAAAAGGGTATCTTTTTCAGCTTTTTCAACATGGGCAAGAACTCCATTAAATCTTACAGTATCGAGAGACGGATTCAGATTAAAATTGGAGCCTGTTATTATTACAGTATCTCCCGGTTTGGCGCTAACTGGACTTATTCCAGTAATTGTAATTACTGCCGCCTTTATAAGAGTAAATCCTGGCCCATCGAAAGCATTCCCGTTAACGGTTACCACACCTGAGCAATTACCTGCAGGTACAATTACGAAAAGTGAATCAGTTGTCGCTTTCACTATATGAGCTGGAATACCATTGAGCTTTACTGTATCCAATGACGGATCCGGATTAAAATTTGATCCAACAATAACGATCGTATCGCCCTGTCTCGCACTTGGCGGTCTTACACTCGTAATGGTTGGATAATCTTTCTTAAAAGTATCAATGTTTTTTTTGCATCTAATATTTGATAGAAATAAGAAAATGAAGAACACTAAAACAAACGCAATATTTTTAAACTTCCAAATTTGGGCAAGGCACCAAATATTGTTCGGTTTATTTAGCTTATCAGGTTTTGAAGAGTGAACTTCCATCACAAAAAGCTTAGCAGAAAATAAATGAATTTCAAATTCCTCTACCCAATTTACTTTGACTTTTCAGAGTTTCACAATTGATTCTTACTAATGTAGTTGATTTGTTTACGGATTTTTACTAAATCTTGCAATAACCGTGATCCTTGTGCGAATAGAATTCATAAATTCTACGCCTATCTTTAACTAAATTCTTTATACACGTCATTGCCGGTAACGAATACAACTGTTGCACCCTCGGCTTTCGATCTGTCAGATAATATAATGGGCGTTTCGTTTTTGCCGTTTCATTCTATCCATTTGCAATACTGGGAATTTATTCATGCAATAAAACGAATAGCGGGGACCGACAGTCCCTCCGGCACCTGGTGATTCAATACCGTATACATCGCAGGATTTGAAAAGCTTTCCAGCACACTATGAATCAAGCAGGGGAGATGATGGGTACTAATGATACGCAATGATACGGTATGATGCGATAGTTTACTGTTGGGATGGGGCAATTCTCATCATTAATGGTAAGACTATATTGCATAGGTAGTGAAATCCTCCTATATTTCGAGACCTATTATTCAAATACCAATGAGGACGTTTTTATTAGTAAGCACTATCATTTTATTCCTGGCGTCGTGCAACCGCAATAGAGATAGGACTACGATAATTCAAATGGTTTCTGACACTGTAATAGATACAATTCATGACAGAAATGTTGATTTTCCAGCAGATTCAACTTTAGAGAGAGAATTTGATGTTTACAAATTTGAAAATGACAGCTTAATTCAATTGGTCTATGTGCGCTATTTGAAGAAAAAGGAAATCCTATTGGTCGTGAGATCTGAAAATAGGCGAACAAAGAAGTCTTGTCAATTTTTTGACACAGCATTTTCCACAATTTCTGGTGACATAGCCGACCCTTCAACTTATGAGGATGAATTAAAAAATGGAGAGCTCTATCCTATATACGAATATGAGTGCATAGGTGACAAGCATACCATTATTGGGATTGAGCCATCAAGGGGAATGCGCCTGTCAGTATCGACCGGAATAGATTCGGTTCTTGATCCTTCCACGCCGATACGCTCTGTTGGCACCCTGAGAAGAATAAAGCTTTCTAAGGTCAAACAAAAATCGATGGATTTGCCTTCGATCCCCAAATAGTCATTATGAAAGAGAATATCGCTTTATTGGGCCTCACAATTATTTTCTTACTTATATCCTTTATTTTTCACTTCTTTTTGCTTCGTGCCGGTAAGATTAGATTTGTGGTCTTGAGCCTCTTGTATTTTGCTGCCATATATTATATGTTTGATAGGGCCGTATATCTACATCAACTTTTAAGAGACAGGGTATTTACTTTGAATTCGGTCACGCCGATGAACTATTGATTGCATTATTTCTATTATTTCTTATTCTGGCTACAACACTCGACAAGACCATCGCATTTTGGAACCTTGTAACAGCAAAGAATATGCGTTAAATTAGAATATTAGAACTTGAATTCGAGGAACGACAGCTCGGAAACTTTCTATATATCAACGGACGGGGTCAACCCTTATGGTTTTCCAATAGTTGTCATTGATAAATAAAGGTAAAAATATATCCTTCTGCACCTGTGCCAGACACAACCCTTCCTTTTGAATCCTTCACCCAATTTCCGCCACCATCGGAAGTAAGATTTTTTGAAAGACCATCAAATAAAAATTGATCAACCAGAAAGGCGCCCAGGCTGTTTGACAATTCGGGATTATATAATGGATTCATTACACTAGTATACCCATTGATAGTATGAATATCAGTGGTCTGCAATGAACCATTTTTTGGGTAGTAGAGTGCTTGTCTTACCAGATTCCCATTGCTGAGGACCATACTGTCAATCAAAGTATCAGTCCTATAAGTTTGACTTGCTGGATCATAAATATTTGGAAAAAATCGGTAAGAAACTATGAGATCAGTTGAGTATTTATAATAAATGGATGAAGGAGGAGCGTTCCCATAAGTATTGGAAAGCATTGAATCCTGAACAAGCCGTTTTTGATTGTCATAATACATGTTGTGAACCTGGATGTCATTTGCCGTGTAGAAATACTTCTTATAAATAACTGTATAGGAAACCGGTAGATTTGTGGCCGGATCAACATTAAAATACCAGGAGCCTGAATCCAGATAAAGAAAACCCCCTAACGTATCATAGTCTCGATAATTAAGGGTAATTAAGTTCTTGCTTGAGTCGTACTGTAAATATTCAACAATCTTAACAGAATCCTTAGGATTATATGTAATTATACTGGTCACAAGATTTGAGACAGGAGCAGGTGGATTATTCGGGGCAGAAGTTTTTGAGCATGAATAGATGATGAGAGTTACGCACGCTGGAAAGAATAATTTTGTCATGCAAATAATTTTGATGGGATTTTATTGACTGTATTATAAAGCCAGGTTCAATTTCCATTTCTGGCTGGTCTTGGTGGAGGGTATGGAGAAAGTTTTCCAAGGAATTTGCAGGGTGACTTCTTGCGATTGCAGAGGAATAACCAAGATAACTCAAAATTTGGTGGTTATCAAGAAACACTGAAAAAAAGAATGCGAATTGATTTAATTTGGCAGCAGTAAACAAAGTTTTGAGAGGAGACCTAACGGCGATCCTAAACCGCCCCCTTTTTTGGCAAACCGTGGCATTGCGCTCAATTTTGACTATAAAATGAAAGAACGCGATTAAAATAACTGCGAAAAGCATCGTAATATCGTCACTAATCTGTCACTAAATTCGCTAGAACCCGCTCGAATCGCGGCTTTTCATTTTCTGTATTGCGGTTCTATAAAATATACACAAAGTTTAATGTGATTTGAAAATCAAAGAGGGAGATTACAAGTGAGCTCACTCGTTAGTAGTTAAGTTCGGAAACAAAATGTGAAAAGAGAGCTTTTAAGATCATGAAGACCATGGGGTAATTGTAATACCTTTTTAGCACGATTGTATTTTCCAAAGCCACAATGAACGGGGAAGGGTGATACAGCTAAAAATGTCTCTTACTTCCAAACTGGCACTTTTATCACACTAGAATTATACCACTTTATTTCCAAAGGTTCTTTTGCATCAGCAATGGTTTCATCACTAACATCTTTTCCCGATCCATAGTTGATTTGCCACTGCGGGTTTTTGAGAACGGAAAGCACCAGCAACAACCTACTTCCCGCCTTTATTTTTCGGGAAATGAAAAATGAATTGTTTATTGGAACAGTTTCAATCTTGTCTGGTTGCAGCAATTGTCGCGTTTGCCTATCCTTTGCATAACTTGCCCTCGTTATATAAGAACCGAGTTTAAAATATTTTTGAGTTGGCATTTGTTCGTATACAGATACTGAAATGTCCACATCTCTTTTGTTAATACTCAGTTTTAATTCGCCAAGAAATGACCCGTTGAATTCAAAACCTTTTTCGAATGGTTTTGAGATGAAGGTTAAACCATTGGAGGAATCGAATACGCTGTCCACTATGTTCTCAAATTTGTTTTGCACTGTATCACTTCTGTCTTTGAAAACTATTTCTTGCCTTATGAATTCAGATGTGAGAGGTAATTGTTCGTCCATTTTGTAGTGTTGCGCCGCGCGTACATTTGTCAGGTAAAATGCGATAGTATCATTGTTCATATTAGTCAATGAAGCCACATGCTTCCAGATGTTCTCCCCCATTACTTCATAATTGATATTATCTTGTAGCAATGCTGGACGCGCGCTGTCTTTTAATATGAAATCAAACCATTTATAAGCGAGGTCATTAATATTAATGTTTGCGACTGAATCTATCTTATAGCCATTGATTTCGGATCTGGGTAGCGCTTGTGCTCCGAAATGATCATATGGACCGATTACAAGGTAATGCCTGGCTTGTCTATTGTACATATGATGTTGGTTGAAATAATACATTGCACCAAGTTGATCATCGTCATAATATCCAGTTGTAGTGAGTATGGGAATATTGATTTGGGAAAAGTCGGATTGATACGCAACCATGTTTTGCCAAAAAGTATCCTGAGAAGGATGCAGCAGCCATCGTTGGAAAATTTTATTCGGCCTTCCTTCAATCGTATCCAAAGAACGGAACGATTTGCCGCTAACATACCATCGCGTGAATGCTGAGTCCCAATGGCGATCATTGTTGAAGTCATCCTGATCGACTTCTTTTGAATTTGTTACATAATGAATCCAGCGTAACATGTAACTCATAAAAATATTATTCTGCATTGGGTAGTCGACTCCTATACCTACGGCAACTTGAGGTATGATTGTTTTTAATGCAGGATGCAATTTTTTCGCGGCTGCCCACTGCGTGAATCCTAGATAACTGCCTCCCAGCATACCTACTCTTCCATCGCACCAAGGCTGTTTGCTTATCCAGTCAATGACATCATAGGCATCATTGGCATCGTGTTCGAATGGTTCTATTTCCTGTGGACTCAATCTTTTGCCGCGCACGTTCGCTACTACTCCGACATACCCGTGAATGGCGGCATCTTTTGCATAAGTTCTTTCAAGTGGGCCACTGTAAATGTTGAAGAGAAGAATTGCAGGGAGTTTTTTCGGAGCATTTGTTTTTCTCACTTCTCGCAAGGATAGTGTAGCACCGTCTCTCGATCTAACCAACACGCTGTCATCCGAAATAAAAGTTTTATTATTAAACTCAGCTAGCATAGGCTTTACCAATGACAATGTTTGAGAATACACGCGATAGGTGTTGTAGGCCCGGCAGAGCATTTTTGCATCGTCTAAACTGATACTGTCCCCACTCTTTCGGTTGTTCAATAATTTGTAAAAACCATCATGGAGCACTTTCATATCGGGCTCAAACAGATTTGATGCGTATGCTGAGGCACTCAAAGGCAACGCATTTAATAGCCTCGGAAAAAAAGTCTGGTATGCTTCATTGAACGGAACTTTTATCTGCGGTTGAGATATTTGGGTGATGATGTATACTTCATAATGAAATCCGACCCCCTTAACCGTTAGTGTGTCTGATCCTGCCAAAATTCTTCGAAAGGAATCCAGATGGGTTAGAGCGTCCTGGTAATCTTCTGCGACCATGTTGAGGCGAAAAAGGTTATCATAATACTCCACTTTGTCCTTATCCTGATACACAAAAATGATTTGCCTTGCGAGTGCAGGAGCATTCTTGCTGAAGGTGACACTGTCGGTTGTGTACTTTGACGGGAAGTAAATGAGCTGGCCACTTGCATTTATAGAAATGCAGAATAAGGCAAGAGGTAGAAATTTTCTCATGTATTTAAGTATAAGAATGACAGTAAGACGGCGTACGGACGATAATGAGGAAACGCTTTTCGGCCAGGTTCTTTGTCAGGAAGGAGGGATGCGGTTGGTAGTGTAATTTAATCAATTTCCATCATTGAATGAGATTTAGCGCATAGGATATATTGATTACGAATGATAGGGAATACTAACTATGACGCACATTGTATAATCCGCTACTAATCTGTCACTAAGATCTCCAGAACCCACTAGAATTAAGGCTTTTCGCTTTCTGTATTGTGGCAGTAAAAAATATATACAAAGTTTAATGTGATTTGAAAATCAAGGAGGGAGAATACGGATGAGTTCACAAACAGCATGAAAAATAATATTCATAATTTGGGACAAAACCTGACTTGAACGTAAAATATTATTGATTCGTACCCTAAAATTGCTCGATAGTCCTTTTCTTCTAGTGCTTCTTTCCTGTATTTTTCGTTGTGCTGGATTGATATAACTTTTTTAATATGTCCGATTGTGCCTTTGATTAATACGCCGATTTCTACGGCAGGGCAAAGACGTTTGTTTGACGTGAAAATTGAAATCAGCTAAACAGCAATGAAAGCGGGTCAGACTTTAATGCAAGTCCAGGAATAGGGGATAAGCTCCACTTTTGCAATCCCCTTTTCCATAAAAAGACTTGTTTATCGCTTTTGCAAAAGGTGTGTCTTTTCAGGAAGCGCAATTTTTGGCTTTTGTCCTGTGAAGTAGCTGCTAAGGCTGAAAAGTAAGCCGTCGATAAAAAGTGTGGGAAAACCCTTTTTAGATGGGGAGAGGATTTGAAAAGCACCAAAACAGATTGGCGGCAACCAGTAAAACTACTCCTGAAAGCGGAGCAACTGTGAAGCCGTGTTTGCTTTCGGTGATGTAATATTCAATGAGGCGTTTTGTAAAATCTATTTCAACTTTAGCTTTTGATAAAACCTAACTGAATAAACATGCTGAGTATATCTTCGGAAAACCATGCTTCTTCAATTTTCCCGCTTTTAATTTTGTATATACCCATTCCGTTCCAGACAGCAGTCCTGTTTGTTGCTTTGTTACCCATAAAATCCCCCACATTTTTGCCGCTGTTTGAAAAGTAGAGAACCACTTTATCGTCAGCTGCAATTATGTCTTTCACTTGTAAAAGCATATTGCTGAATGCTCCGTTGGCTGCTGCTGAAATCATTTTTTTGTAACTATCAATTCCATGAGCTTCGCCTAAACTTCCACCATGCCATACCATACTTGAAGACCAAAGTTCATCAATGAGTTCAAATTGTTTATTATTTATCACTTCGTCAATGAAACGCATGACGATCGCTTTGTTTGCTTCTATATTATTTTGAGGTTTTCCTTGCATAAACACTGATCACTTCATAAGTGCTTTAACCAAAGCAACAGCGTGCCGACCATCGTCCAAGCCGACTTCAACCGCACGCTTACGAGCCGAGTGGTCGAGCAGATTAGCACTAATTGAGTCAATTCCAGGTCCTCCTGTTATCGTAACCGTAGCCAGGTGGCCCCCGGCTGCCTGAACTGCCAATTCCTCTTTCTGCTCGTTATTATTTGCGAGAATTGGTAAAATCAAACCTATGAAGACGATTGCATCAAGATACTGTGACTTTATTAAATCTGCAGAGAATGGTCTCCGCGGCACATCAATGAAGTGATTGCCACCAAACTCAACTGGCGGGAATATTCCCGGAACTGAACAAGATGATGCTACTGCAGCGGCAAAGCCAATGCCTGAATCTTTGTTCCATAGCTTGGTTTCACCAGTTTCCGCATTTACCGCCGTCGGTCGAAAGTCGATGTTCGGCCACTCATCTCCGTTTGTCATCTCCCTAAATCCATTAATAAATGTCTCTTGGTCAAGACTTACCTTTGCTTGTAATGCTATTCTGCCCACCCTTGCTCCCCGCGCTTCAAGCGTACCCTCATTAGACATTAGTGCGCGAATAACATCCTCGGGAATATTTAGATTCACCTCTCTCCCATTGAAACCCGCGCCTACTGGTACCCCATTTCCGCGACGCTCCAGGTCTACCAGGCCACGCATAGATCGTCCTTGGGCTGCGTAGGCACCTACGATTGCTCCCGCGGATGTGCCTGCAATAACACTGCTCGCCGACGGTTTGAATCCGGCTTCTTTCTCCAGAGCCGCAAGTACTCCTATCTCCCATGCTATTCCGACTTCACCGCCACCACCTAATATTAGTCCAATTTTCATAGTAAAAAGATATATGGTTATTACTAAATCTATTTTTAGTCGTTGTCATATTGACCACAACTCAAAGGTGGAAGCAAAAACAGGTTTCTGTTTTTGTGAACGGTTCAAAAATGCTTTGTTCAGCGGCTCACTGTCACGCTTGAGGGTGAGTAGCCGAAGTGTTGCTTGAATGAATTGGAAAAGTGTGATAAGTTCTCAAAACCTACTTCCAGATAAATATCAGACGGCTTGCAGTTTTTTTCTGCAATTAAGAAATGTGCCTGCTTTAGTCTTTTTTCAAGCAACCATTTTTGTGGCGGCATATTAAAAGCCTTTTGAAAATCACGCTTAAAAGTTGCTAAACTTCTTCCCGTGAGATATGCGAAGCGTTCAATGGCAATGTTGAAAGTATAGTTCTTCAACATAAATTCAGCAATGTCAATTTTGCCCGGCTC
>PSRA01000180.1 GCA_003175695.1 Bacteroidota bacterium
AAAAATACTTTAACAGCTGTTTGTGTTCTAGCAGTATTGAACTATGTTTGCAAACCATTATTTACAATGATTGTTTTGTTATGGATGATTGAAAAATATCGGGCAATTGTTGGCTTGCAAAGCCTGCTTTCCAGCCTTTGAATCATCCCTGATTATTGAATTTTTCCACTATGAAGGTGATTGAACACATACTGCAGAGCAAGGGAACCCTGGTTTCTTTCGAAATTTTGCCTCCTTTAAAAGGTAAAACGATCAATTCGATTTATGATCATTTGGATCCTATGATGGAGTTCAAGCCTGCCTTCATAAATGTTACCTACCATCGCAGCGAAACCATGTTCAAAAAGAAATTAGATGGAACTTTTGAGAAGGTGGAGGTGCGCAAGCGCCCGGGTACTGTTGGCATTTGCGCGGCCATCATGAATCATTATCGAATAGATGCGGTTCCCCATCTTATCTGTGGTGGATTTGGAAAAAGGGAAACTGAAGATGCATTGATTGACCTGCATTTTTTAGGAATTGATAACGTCCTTGTTCTTCGCGGAGATGCTGCCAAAAATGAATCTTCATTCGAGCCGGAGCCTGGCGGTAACCAGTATGCGATAGATCTTCTCAAGCAAGTGGCAAATCTCAACAATGGGATTTATCTCGAAGAAGATATTAAGAATGGCGGCAAAACAAATTTTTGTATTGGTGTGGCAGGTTATCCCGAAAAGCATTTCGAAGCGCCTAACCTGACCACTGACATGCAATGGCTTAAAGCAAAAGTGGATGCCGGCGCAGAGTACGTTACGACTCAAATGTTTTTTGACAACAAGAAATATTTTGATTTTGTAAAGCTGTGCCGGGAGCACGGCATCAACGTACCCATCGTTCCCGGACTTAAGCCCATCACAAACAAAAAGCAGCTGAGTATGCTGCCAAAAGTATTTCATGTGGATGTCCCGGCAGAACTCTGCAATGAAATCGTAAAATGCAAAAATGATGAGGATGTTGAGTTGGTTGGAACCAAGTGGCTAATAGAGCAAAGCCTAGAATTGAAAAAAGCGGGCGTACCTGTCTTGCATTATTATACATTGGGCAAACCCAAAGTCATTTGCAATGTTGTGAGAGAAGTTGTTTAAGCAGGGCCGATCATTCGAAAATAATTCTCCGTCCGGACACTTCTTCCAAGCCCGATATGCACCGCGCAAATTAGTCGGCAAAAGTTACGATTGTAGTAAATTTAACTTCTGATCAATTATTATATCCTTTGGGGCTTGACGTAAGACCCGCAAGTTCATTCGAAATCGCAATTCATGGCGTATATTGACTATTATAAAATTCTAGGCCTTGACAAGAATGCAAGCCAGGAAGATATAAAGAAAGCATATAGAAAACTGGCCAGGAAATATCATCCTGATCTCAATCCAAACGACAAAGAAGCGAACAAACGATTCCAGCAAATCAATGAGGCCAATGAAGTTCTAAGTGATCCGGAAAACAGAAAGAAATACGATCAATATGGAGAAAACTGGCAGCATGCTGAACAATTTGAAAAAGCAAAGCAGGAGAGAGCCGCGCATGGCGGTTGGGAACAGCAGGGATTTTCATCCGAAGATTTTGGCAACGAAGAATTTTCAGATTTTTTTCAATCATTGTTCGGCAGAAGGGCCGGTCATGGCAGAGGCAGTCAGGTGAAATTTCGCGGGCAGGATTTTCATGCGGAATTACATCTTAGCCTGGCCGACGCCTACAAAACCCACCAGCAGACTCTCACCGTGAACGGAAAGAATATCCGGATCACGATTCCCGCAGGGGTGGAAAATGGACAGGTCATTAAATTGAAAGGTCATGGCGGACCGGGTGTTAACGAGGGACCTAACGGTGACCTATATATTACTTTTGTAATTCCCGATGACATAAATTTTAAACGACTGGGCAACGACTTGCATACCAACGTTCAACTTGACCTATATACCGCCTTGCTGGGTGGAGAAACTACGATTGACACCTTTAGTGGGAAATTAAAGCTCAAGGTCAATCCTGAGACACAAAACGGGAGCAAGATCAGATTGAAGGGAAAGGGATTCCCGGTTTATAAAAAAGAAGGGAGCTTCGGTGACCTGTATGTGACCTATACTATCAGAATTCCTACTAATCTGACAGAAAAACAAAAAGAATTATTTAGAGAAATTTCTAAATTAAGCTAGTATGCCAAACGAAGAAGATTTGATGTCTGCCGAAGAATGCTGTGCTCATTATCAAATTGAATTGTCATTTATTCAATCGCTCAATGAATATGGGTTGATTGAAATAAACAGGATTGAATCCACGGAATTCATTCAGAAAGACAAATTACTTGAATTGGAAAAATTCATTCATCTTCACTATGACCTTGATATCAACTTTGCAGGCCTGGATGCTATTAACCATTTGTTGGAAAGGATAAAAGATTTGCAGCATGAACTGACCCTTCTTAAAAGCAAAATGGGCGAAACAAATTAACCTATTTACCTTTCCTGCACTTAAATCGTAAGAATAATCAAAAATCAAAATGAAATATAGACTACTGTTCGTTTTATTTCTCCCCTTTGCCAATTTACATGCCCAACCCTCTTCCAATCTTCAATATAAAAAGACCAGCTTCATGATTCCAATGCGGGATGGAGTCAAGCTGAATACGGTCATTTTAACACCTCTTACCAAGGAAACGATGCCTTTGCTTATTACGCGAACGCCTTACGGTGCAGGTTTCGAAAAGGTCCTTGACAATTCCATTTTGCACTTAACTCCTGAATTCAGATTTCACCATCTTTCAAATGAGGGATACATTTTTGTATTTCAGGATATTCGCGGCAAATATAAAAGTGAAGGAAAGATAGTTATACATCAGCCGTTGATACATGAGAAAAATAATACCGCCGTGGATGAAAGCACCGATACATGGGATACCATTGATTGGCTTGTAAAGAACGTTCCTGGAAATAATGGAAAGGCGGGTATCACCGGCGTTTCGTATCCCGGTTGGCTTGCATTGGTAGGTTCTGTCCATCCGCACCCGGCATTAAAAGCTTCTTCCGAACAGGCATGCATGGGCGATCTTTTTCTGGGTGATGATTTTCATCACAATGGCGCATTCCGCTTAAGCTATGGAATGGAATATACCTATGACGTGGAACATGATGGGACCACTGATAGCGATTTTCCGTTTACCCAATTCGATCTTTTTGACTGGTATTTGCATTTGGGTTCTTTAAAAAATGTCAATGAAAAATATTTTCATGGAAGCATCCCGACCTGGAATCATTTTGTTGAACATCCTAATTACGACAGCTTTTGGCAAAAGAATTCCCCATTAAATTATGTTTCTTCTCCAGAGGTTCCGCAGCTTCATGTGGGTGGTTATTTCGACCAGGAGGATATCAATGGCCCGCAATTGATGTATGCGCACATGGAAAAAAAGGACAGTTTCAATCGCAATCATATTGTGCTGGGCCCCTGGTTCCATGGTCAATGGAGTTGGGGCAAAGGTGACAGCATAGCGAAAATTTCTTTCAATTCAATGACAGGCGAATGGTTTCGGGATTTGGAAAAGAAATGGTTTGACTATTGGTTGAAGGGGATTGGCGATGGGAAATTTGAGGAAGCTTATGCTTTTCAAACGGGATCCAACCAATGGAAAACATATGACCATTGGCCACCGAAAGACGCCGTGGTGAGAAATTTATATGCGGGCCCCGATCAAAAAGCAGTTTTTGAAAGACCAACATCCGCCGAAGGCTCCGTTAGCTTCGTGAGTGATCCTGCAAAACCAGTTCCCTATCGAATGTTGCCAATTGAAGCTACCTATGGAAAAGGAAGCCGCTGGCACCCATGGCATGTCGAAGACCAACGTTTCGTATATACAAGACCGGATGTTATAAGTTTTTCCACGGACACTTTGACTGAAGATCTTATCGTCACAGGCACGATCAAGGCACATTTGTTTGCCAGTACGACTGGCACAGACGCCGACTGGATTGTAAAGCTGATTGATGTTTTGCCTGCTATGGACTCTTCAAATCTCCTGATGAGCAGCTATCAATTCCCCATCGCCATGGAAGCATTCCGGGGTCGTTTCAGGAATAGCTTCAGCAATCCCCAACCTATCACTCCGAATCATCCCGAAGAATATGTTATCGGATTGCATCAAATCAATCATGTTTTTAAAAAAGGACATAGAATCATGATCCAGGTACAGAGTAGTTGGTTCCCTGTCATTGACCGAAATCCCCAAAAATATATTCCGAATATTTTCGAGGCAAAAGAGTCTGACTATACCAAAGCGACTCACACAATCTTTTTTTCTTCGAAATTCCCGACTCATATTGAATTGCCGGTTATGCGAGAATAGGTCACCAAGGATGCACGAAGGATAGGAGGTTGTGACCAAACATGCTTAACAAAACTTTCTACATTAGTTTTCGCTGTCAACCCCGAAATGTAGTAGCTTATAAGCAAAAACCAACTATGAACTCCTACCAAATTCTACTCTTAATTCTTATTCAGCTTCTCATCCTCACTCTTCCCGCAGCAGGTTTGTATAAAATGTTTGTCAAGGCTAATACTCCCGGCTGGAAGGCCCTTGTTCCTTTTTATAATAGCTGGGTCATGCTGACACTGACAAAATCACCCCGCTACTTATTTTTTCTCCAGTTTATTCCGATTGTCGGATGGTTTGTATCCATGCAAATCTTTGTGAGATTTGTAAAAACTTTTGGCAAATTCAAATTGTACGAACACGCTTTTGCTGCCTTAGTGCCCGTTATTTACTTCCTGTATCTCGGTTCCGATAAACAAGTGCAGTTTGTAGGGGCGGAAAAAATTAAAGAGAATAAAAGAACAGCCTTAAGGGAATGGATAGATGCTGGCATTTTCGCCGTTGTGGCCGCTACCATTATACGCATTTTCGTTTTTGAAGCTTATGCGATCCCGACCGGTTCTATGGAAAAGACGTTGTTGGTGAATGACTATTTATTTGTAAATAAAATAAGTTACGGACCCCGGATTCCCAATACACCGCTCTCCATTCCATTCGTTCATAACCAAATCCCACTTACCCGCTTGCCATCCTATGTGGAATGGATCAAAATTCCTTACACGCGATGGTTCGCCAGTCCGGTAAAAAGAAATGATGTGGTGACTTTTAATCTTCCTGTGGGTGATACTGTTATTGATAAGGATGATTATGATTCCAAAGACCCCTATTATGACGTGATCCGTCGACTGGGAAATGGAAACCAGGATATTGGCCGGCAAATCGTGCTTTCTAGCCCGGATGAATACCCGATAAGAATCAGGCCCGTCGATAAGGAAGAGAATTATGTTAAACGCTGCGTGGGATTGCCCGGTGACACGCTTGAAATCAGGGATCAGCAGATATACATCAATGGGAATTTGTCACCACTCCCTTCTCATTCAGAAACTCCTTATGAAGTAGTGACATATGGGCAACCCTTAGATGAAAGTGTTCTTAAAGAAGAGTATGATGTGGATATGAGCAATGTTGATGAGTTCCAGGGAAGTCCGGGATCTGATCAATACGTCATGTTGTTAACGGCAGCCTCGCGCCAGAAAATGCTTGAGAATAAACTTGCCAAATCGATTACACCATTCATTGATAAGGATCGGACGCTTGGACTGGTTTTCCCTTATGATAAATTTCATGCCTGGACTCTGGACGAATATGGACCAATGTGGATACCAAAAAAAGGAGCTACCATTTCGATCACACCGGAAAATTATGCCTTGTATGAAAGAATAATACGTACTTATGAAGGCAATAAGATTGAGATGAAGAATGGCCAGGTGTATATCAATAATTCACCAGATAATAATTACACTTTCAAGATGAACTATTACTGGATGATGGGTGATAACCGTCATGATTCACAAGATGCAAGAAGTTGGGGATTTGTGCCCGAAGATCATATAGTGGGAAAGGCTTCGATCATTTGGATGAGCTGGGATAAAGGGCCCAGGTGGAAGAGATTATTGAGTACGATCAGGTGAGGAAAAAGCTCTGTGAGCTTCGACATGAAAAATTCTACTATTTGGTATGGGATAGGGCAGTTGAAGGAGGTAGATCTGGAGAAGAAGGGCAGGGAATATGCAAAACAAATGAAAATTCTTGCGTGGCATGGTTTGCACCGTGCCACCGTTTTCAATATATGTCGCAAAAAGGTTGCCTACCTGATGGCCTGCAAGTCGTACTGAGAAAAAATAAACAGGCAGATTCTTTCTTCGACTCTCTTTCCTTCACGAGCAAAAAAGAATACATCGAATGCAAAACGGCCAAAAAAGAAGAAACCAGGAAAGAAAGAGTTCAAGGGACATTAGAAAGGCTATTGAAGAATTGGAAAAACCCCCGGAATTCTTGAAAAAGACATCAGGCCGTCTCCAGTTACACATCAGAATTTGCCGCTTGGCAGCTTTTTGTATGCGCATAAAAAAATGGTGGAAACATTCCAATTTTCTGAAGTAAATTTCTTATTGCAAACATGAGAAAGCTTCATTGAATCATATTCAATCGAGGCAGTATGAAATTACAATGGCTAATCCTTGGATGGCTCCTACTTCAACCAGTCTCCCGATCAAATAATCACTTTGAATTTATTGATCCAACGGGTACGTATATCCTAAAAGGTGTTGTACAAAAGAATAGGATTATTGGACACTCTGGCGAACTCCGCGTGAAACTTTTACTACAAGACCGAATCGCCATTTCCTTCTATATCAGTAGTGGCTATCCTAATTTTGCATCTGTTTCTTTCGTTGATACACTTTCCTATGAAGAGAATTCGGCCCGGTATTTTCCTACAGGGCATTCCGGCTGTAGCCTGGTCTTCTGCTTCAACTATCATGATGTGGAACTGCAACAGACTTATACTGATCCCGTAGCGGGGTGTGGATTCGCTAACGGTGCTGTCATTTCCACTTCATTCAAAAAAAAATCAGCAGAGCAACCTCTCATTCAGGATCTCTCATGCCGTGGGACAGGAGTTTAAGTGATCCCCCTTAATTTCTGTTTCTTTGTCGCCTCAAACTAACAACTGACGCCAAGCCAACCAAACCCAAAGTCGCAATCAGAATTCCATTATTCTTTTTGTCTGATGAGTATATATCCGCATTGACTGAAGCATAGGTCGCTCCATCAGGCATCGCTTTCTCTTCCTGACTATTTTTTGCAACAACGTCCCAGTCAGTATAGCTTTTTCCGGTCAACGAAGAAAGGTTGTCCAGTTCCGCTCTTCTTCTTTGTCTTAAATCATTTAAATATTTTCTTCCCGCATCGCAATTAAATTCCCCTGTTGCCGGGTGAGTGATAATATACCGGGCTTGATAGTTTTCCTTATTAGGCGTTTCTGCGAACATCAGGTCTTGCGGAAAGAATTCCCTGTTGTACCGAATATGCAATCTCGTGAAATAAACATTGTCCGAATAATCCGAATAATCTGACGGATTTTGAACATCCGAATAATCACTCCAGTCGCGGGTCTTCAACCACCAGACGCCGGCCTGCTGAAGATCGCGATCCGAAGGTGGTATAGCTACACATGGATCGCACTTGACATAATTGGTCGGACTCACATTCCAAGCGTATTCCACCATGGCTACTGACTTTCCATCCTTGTTCCATTGATATTGGAAAAGATTAGAATAGAAATTGGCGAAATTGCTTTGAACAAACAATGGAATTTTATTTCCTGTTGGCAAAGCAACGGTTCTGTAGTTGGTACATTCAATTCTTCCGGATTTTGTAAACGCATAAACAATCATGTCCTGGTCGCCTTCAGCGTTTGCCATACCCAGCCGGATGGGTAGCATGAAACGGGGTGAATTAAATGAGATTTGTATCGGTCGTAGGAAATTCTCGGAAAGTTTCTTCTTTTCTTTCTCGTTTACTTTAACCACGAAAAACTTCAAATTACTTTTAATGTAGGGATCCAGTACTTCCTCAGCACCGTTGGGTATTTTATAACCATTTTCATTTAACCAATCCTTCAGTCCCGAAGATTCTTTGGCACTCAAGATCAGGATATCGTATTCGCCGACCAGATATTTTGCTTCAACTGTTACCTTATTAGCCTTCTCTGCGGACCCGTAGCCTATCACTGCAACATCCGCGGCCTGTGGCGCCAATTTGTTTCGTTCCTCATTTCGGATATTGCAAGGATTCTCATCATAGTACTCGACCAGCCTGGGCTTGCTATATTCGTTGAGTAAGTTAAAAATCCCAGGTTCTATCACCTTGATATCGCTACGTTTTAATACAACCGGAACGGGCACCACCATCGCAAAATCTTTCGGATCGCCTTTAAAGTCATTGTACATAGTTATAACGCTCCTGTTGCCGTCATGAACGACAATGACTTGGGAAGTCTTATTTTTTAGTGTGCCATCTGCCTTGCTTACATAGAATCCGCAAAAGGCAAATGTATCATGACTGATCATTACTATCAATATAAATAGCGCAGCGATCTTTTTGTTAAATGGCTTCATGATTATTTTTTTAAAGAATGAAGTGAATGGTATTGTAACCGTTGAGCTTCGCCACTCGAATGAGTTTGATTTAAATATCTGGTTGAAGAGTGGAACCAACGGCGCAGAAAAAACCAAGACCCAAATGGCTGCGTTGTCAATCCAGAAAAAAGCAACCAAATAAAACGTGGCTATTCCCATAACCACAGACCAAATGATTCGCGCGGCGGGATGATCTGGCGAAGTCTTCGGATCAGAGATCATGAAGAAACTAAATAATAAGAGGCTACCCGAGCTGACTGAGTGAATAAAATAATCGGGTTGCCAACCAAGAATTATGATCTGCCTCCAATATAACAGCCCCACAAATGCCAGGATAAAACCAAGACTGGTATCGAGCTTCTGAACCCGC
The DNA here is from genome assembly GCA_003175695.1 of Bacteroidota bacterium. Classification (GTDB taxonomy): domain Bacteria; phylum Bacteroidota; class Bacteroidia; order Chitinophagales; family Chitinophagaceae; genus Puia. The sequence continues at coordinate 8,915 of PSRA01000180.1, forward strand.
GTAACTACAATAGTTCCAAGAGTAATTGTCAGAAAGAAAAATACTGTGTTCGCGCCCCATTGTCCTGGAGACAACCATGCGTCTTTGGTAACAATCATGGTCGCGACAATTCCAAAAGCAGAGGGATTGAAAATATGCTTACGGCCAAACTTGAATATGAATTTTGACGCTACCGTTAGAAATCCCGCAAGCAAACTGGTATACCAGTGATTCGTCTTTAGCAGGAGACATAAACTTAATCCACTGATCAGGCTGCTGAGAAACCAGAATCTCCATCCTCCATTTCTCAAACGCATTTTCCACTCACCCGATTGTATGGCAAAAACTAAATAACTAAAGACCACGCAGCCTCCCAGGCTCATGAGGAAATGTATCCATTCCGGTTTCCAATTCAATATCACCAATCCATAACAAAGAAAAAATGTTTGAAAGACAGCCTGAAATATTCTCGGATCAAGCTTTATTGGCTTTGATAACATGGCTGGTGGTTTCATAGAAGATGCTTCCTGGCTTTCTTTGCATAAATGCCCTTAGACAGAAAACTTAAAATTTTGTTATTGAATAAAAATATTCCCGACCAGCATTTTGAATGGAGGATTAGGTTCTCGACATAATCATTGGTTTGTTACATTCATCAGTATTTTTTGCCTATACCAGGACTTAATAAAAAACGCAATAAAAACCTGTGAAGATTGATTTTCAATTTGGACTCCACATCACTGATATCTGGAATTATAACGTGCAGTGTCACCGATCCTTGCTGAGACTAAGAGAATATTTGCGATTATTTGGTTATAGTAAAAGGAAAGCCATGTTTGCAAATCTGGAAAAAAGAATTCAATCGATCATCCATCATCCCATAGGAAATCAAATAAAATATTCAATATTGACCCAACAAAACTTTGAGAGCATATGCAACCACGTTAATTTCTTACCTTTACATTCTCTTATGGGTAAATTTTTTAACCAAATAGAACCTGCCCATCATTCCTTCATCGAAAGCCAGCATTTGTTTTTTGTTGCTACGGCTCCGCTTAGTGCTGAAGGCCACGTAAATCTTTCTCCCAAAGGGCTCAATTGTTTTAAAGTCTTATCTCCTAACCTCGTTGCCTATATGGATCTCATCAGCAGCGGAAATGAAACTTCTGCTCATACTTTAGAAAATGGACGGATCACCTTCATGTTCTGTTCATTTGATAAAGTCCCAAATATCCTGAGACTGTATGGAAAGGGTCGAACTGTATTGAGGACCGACAAAGAGTGGAACGATCTGTCATCCAACTTCACGATATATCCCAGCACGAGGCAAATCATTGTAGCCAATATTTCAAAAGTGCAAACTTCCTGTGGCTTCGGCGTACCCCAATATGAATACCTTGGCGAAAGAGATATCCATTTTGAATGGGCAGAAAAAAAAGGAGCAGAAGGACTGAATCGATATGTCCAGGAAAAAAACCTCATCAGCCTGGATGGGTTACCTACGCCCTTAGCTAATCCCATATAGCTCCCGAGGCAAATAAATTCTGATCTGTCGATGCATTTTAATTCCAGTTAAATTTGGCTCAAATAGTCTAAGATGTCAGTTTCTCAGGAAGTAGAATTTTGGATGAAAGGACCCGTCGACAATGTCCCTTCACTACTCCAACCAGTGGCACATACTCTTTTGCAAATGCGCAAGGAAGTAAGTGGGATAATGGGCGACTTCCCTCCCTCCCTGCTTTGGGAAAAGCCTTCCGGACTCGCTTCCCCGGCGTTTCACCTCCAACATATACCCGGTGTTTTAGACCGACTATTTACTTACGCAAGAAACGAACCCCTCAGCACTTTACAGTTTAAGGCACTCGGGGAAGAAGGTAGGCGCAATGATGACCTCACTATTACAATGCTTTTAGACAGGCTGAGTGAGCAAGTAGAAATTTCCCTGGAGCAATTACGAAATACAAATGAATCGAGCCTTACCGATTCCAGGGGTGTTGGAAGAAAGCAGCTGCCCTCCACCGTGATAGGTCTTCTGTTTCACGCCGCCGAACACTGCATGCGTCACACAGGTCAGCTTCTCGTAACTGCAGGAATTTTGCGGAGGACCATGCAATAACTATTCAAAACTCGGAATGACTTACCAAAAGATGCAAGCCAGAAATTCGACAACGTTCATCTTCAGCATCGAGCCGTTGACGGAGATATCTTCAGGTCAATTCAGTTTATATGTTGTCATGAGTGATTTTTTACATTCATTGGATAACCTGTAAACTTTATCCTGGATTACATCAATCAGGCCTTCCCACTCCGCCCTGTCTTTGTGAATGGTTTTCACACTGTCATAGCTATTAATCAAATTATATAATGAATCTGTCAGTTTTTCAATAGTCGGACTTTGATACAAATTCAGTCTCCCATAGTAAAGCTGATTGAAGTTGAACTTAGCAGTGGTATAATTGGCCTGTGAAAGAGAATCACTGGGATTGCTGATTGACGTAGAGATGCTTCCCAGGTCGCCCAATAACTGATCATAGACCTCGCTTTGTTGATTAAGAAAATTCTTTCCGAATTCGCGTTGGTTGTTTTCTCTGTATTCGTACAATCCAATGAGGATGGGAACTACAGCAACGATTAGCCCCAAATAAGTAATGGTTTTTTCCGCCATATTTTTTAATTCTTAGGTAATAAAAAAAACTAAGAATCTTACAGCATTGATTCAATGAAACAATGTCGGGTCGAAAATTCTTTCGTATTTTCAGCAACTTAATTTACATCAATGAAAAAATCAAGCAGGAGAAAATTTATAGCCGTCGCGGCTGCTATCTGTGCAGGCACCACAGCAAATGCAATGCCTTTTCGCAGCGCAGCAAGCAAATACCCATTAGTGCATCATGTATTTTTTTGGCTAAAGAACCCGGACTCAGCAGAAGATCGCGCCAAACTAATTGAAGGAGTCAAAACCTTGTCAAAAGTTGACACAGTACAGGAAATTCATGTTGGAGTCGTTGCTAATACAGAAAAACGAGATGTCGTAGATGCCAGTTGGGATGTGTCTGAATTAATATTCTTCAAAGATCTTGCCGGACAAAGCACTTACCAAACCCATCCCGTCCACCTTGAATTCATAAAAAATTATGGCCATTTGTGGAAAAAAGTTGTCGTCTATGACGCAATGGAAGTATGAAGATTCATTTCAAAAAAAGGAACAATAGATTGTTCCTCCTTCATTGATTTGGTAATCAATTCGAAAATTGCGTTTAAGCTCACTTACTAATTCCCCCTAATTCGATTTTCTAAAGTAGTACGGCCTGACTAGCGCTTAACGGGATGCATATTGGTTGCCACACCTATTCGGTTCCACGCATTAATGGTAACAATTGCCATAATGATCTGGGCTGTTTTTTCTTCGCCAAAAACCTGGATTGCCCGATCGTACGCATCGTCGCTGAGACCATTACGATGGATATAAGTAATTTCTTCCGTGAGTTGAAAAATTAACCTCTCTTCATCAGAAAAAATACTCCCTGCCTCCTTCCATGCGCTAACAAGGAAAATTTTTTGTTCCGAGGCTCCGGCTTTCATTCCATCGCTGGAATGCATATCGACACAATATGCACATCCATTGATTTGAGAGGCCCTGATCTTGATTAATTCACGGTGCAAGGGATCGATAGAGGAATGGTCAACATAACTATCTAACGCGTCCATCGCCGTGTAGGCTGCAGGCTGAACCTTATGAAAATTTAATCTCGATTTCATTTTTTAAGTTTTGTGAACCGGGAAATTGCTGTTATTCGCACCGGTGTGAAGATAATTCCTTCTCTTCAAATTAATTTGAGCCCAGGAGTTTCCGGGTACCAGCACCAATAGTTCGGCTACCGAAAGTTGAAGATCAGTTAAACTAATACGAAATGATTCCCCCATATGTGCTTTTAATATCTTGGAACTATTTTTCAATATCCATTTGAAGGAATATCTTCCAATCGGTAGTAGACCTTCAATCCACGCTCACGCGCAATACGCACGTCTTCGTCTGCGCCTTTGGATTCACCCGGCAGACGAAGAACAGCATCGCATTTAGTAAGCAAGCGCTCAGCCACTGGGTAAAGTATCTCCTCATAAGCTGCATCTCCGGGTTTTTTCGACCCAGCCGACTCAAGCAATGGAAGGGCAACCCATTCCCCAATCATCGGAATATGGCCCATACGGAAAATGGGCAGCGCTGCAGCTTCCAGCCTGCCTAGGTTTTCTCTCATTAAAAAAGGATCATCATTTGTCCCGCTCCGATAAGGGCCGGCGATCAATATTAGCATGACAAAAATTTTCAGACAAAGAAAGTCAACCAAGTCAAGAAAAAAATTAAGGTAGATTAAGAAATTTTTGTCTTTGCCAGATTATTCCGGATAGTACTGAGAAATTCCGGAGAAATGCCCAGGTATGATGCAATTTGTTTTTGGGTCACATGCAATTGAACCTGGGGATATTTTTTTAAGAAATTCACGTATCTCTCCTCAGCTGTCAAAGAAAGATTTTCGATCATACGTAATTGCTCACGGATGTATGCATTTTGAAAAATTATTCTGAAAAATCGTTCAAATACCGGCAAATCAACCAGCAATTTTTGAAAGTTCTCCTTATTTAGCTGAACAATTTCGCTGTCTTCCAGTGCTTCCACATACAGTGTGGCGGGAAGTTCATTTATAAAACAGTGCATATCTGTGATCCACCAATCAGCCAATCCAAACATGATTGTTGATTCCCTGCCGGATTTATCAACATAATAAGCTCTCAAAGCGCCTCTGTTGACAAAATAAATATATCGGCAGATTTGTTGTTCCCGAAGCAATAAATCTTTTCTCTTCACCTCCTTTAATTCCAGGATGGAAAAGAAATAATTCCTTTCATTTTCCTGAAGAGAAATATGCTTACTTACATTTTGTAGGATGAGCTGGTATTCCAATGATAGTGCCCGTTAGGACAGCAATTTAGACAGATGTTTGGCAAATATCAACCTCGACGCTCTATCGCCTCGTAAATCCCTATTATTGATTTTGGTATTTGGGGGATTGAGTCTTGTCCGTGTTCTTTGCCTTTGGCCTATACAACGTAGGCGTATTGGAATTATTCGCCGGATCATTGGTCTGTTCAACTGCAAATGGGTCATAATCCCGGCCCAAAGAACTATTTGAATTTTGAAGCTTTGCATTCTTCATCTGAAGGATCCGCATTTCAGATTTTAGAAATTCATTCTGAGCCCGCAAAAGTCTAAGATCAGAACTCGAGGAATTCAAACTGTATGATGGCTTTTGTATCCTCGCCATATTCTCTATTTCAGCGTTTGAGATCCCTTTTTGTGAAAGATCACCCTTTAATCTGGCGATATATTGTTGATCTGTATCCATTTGTTTGCTTCCCAGGGAAACCGCCTTTTGCAAATTATCCAGGGCACGCCTGCTATCGAGAACAGCAAGATAAGGCGCCGTGATATCATTAAACTGCCAGGCATTTCTCTTGGTCGCATTCGAGGTCTTGATACTATCGATATTCTTCCTCAAGAGAAGTTCAGTAGAAATTATTTTATTTACCAAAGGTTCAAAATTTGCGCGAATACCGGAATCTGCAAGCAGACCAATAAATCGATTGTCCAGTTGCTGAAGGTTGACTAAATTATCGTTGAGAACCCGGTCAGCATTAGACAATTGTTGATTCATCGTCAGCTTCAGGCCATTCTTATCTCGGGGCTGGTCGCTGATGGCACTGTCCCAAAATACTGTTAGTGTTAATATCAACAAAAGGATAGAAGCAACATAAAATCCGGAAAAGATCCAGGTCATCTTTTTCCTTTCAGTCATAACAGAATTATTTGAGATCATTTGATTGCATTAATGAAGTGAATAGTCAATGAAAAACATGTCTGCCAATAAATCATGAAGCCACTTTCTGTTCTAAGGGTTGCTGCATTTTTACTCGCCGAGCTACAATAATTTCATCGGGGCCGATATCATTCTCCTTGGTATTGAGTTCAGGATCCAGTTGCCTGCTAATCAGGCCTCCCATGGTTTCCGCGTAAAACTCCCATCCGTATTGATTTTTGTTCATGTCGACCAACTCAATTTGATATTTATTATCCATCGTCTGGTCAAGAATGAATTGGTTGAACAGGGCACCCAATTTGATCCAGGAAGAAACTTTTACTGGGAACACCATTTCCTGCATATCGAAGTATTTGAGCGCCAGCTGAAAGCGGATCTCCACAATGTTTCGAAACAGAAGCGTCTGGGGATCAGGGGGAGTAACCGAATTATTCCAAACCAGACTCTCTTGTTTGGGTATGTGTTTATAAAAAAACCAGGCTTGGGATAACGTGAATGGTAACATGAACACACATGCGCTCGCCAATGCCATCAGTGAATCTGTTCCCGTAACCAGATATATGAATTCGAGTGCCAGGAAAATAGCCAGAGCAAGCAGAATCGTGGAAAAAAGATATTCCTGGTAGTAATCTCTGGTCAGAAAATTTGCATTTTGAATGGCGCGAACGTGTATCCAGCCCATCGCGGCGAAAGCAATCAATTGAATTAATCGAAGCAATACATAAAAACCAGTATGCATCAATGTGAGGCTTCCAAAAACAACACCTACTAGAATAAATCCTGCTGCATAATTCTTAATTAATTTCCTGTTTTTTCTCAATCGATCAATAAATGATGAAAAAGAAAATACCTGTTGGTCCAAAGTTTTCATACAATCAATTTCTATTATCTTTAAAGCAATACGATCAGTCAGGCAAGGGCTACACATGTTGTCTCATGTGACGATCGAAGCGCAGATGATTTATCTCGGAAGATTGGGGACTACAAGTTTTTACTCGGATTTGGATTAATGGTCTTTACTATTTGTATGCAATCACCAGACAAAATTTTAACTACAGTAAGGTTGGTTCGATTCAAGGTGAGTCTATAAAGGGATCGATCGTTCCTTTAAGTTAACTAATAAATGAGAAATATAAAACTATAAGTTGTTTAAAATTAATGAAATACAAGCAGAACGCCACACTTCAAGTCTCCGTTTCTTGCTTAATCCCCTAATTTTCAAATAATTGAGAGGCATCTCCCCGTGATTAAACGAACCAATACTTTCAACTATTCAATTTGTTCATCTTTCTTTGAATAGCTTCCTTGTCGGGATTGGTCTTTGCTAACAAAAGCGCTTGTTGAAAATTTTCTTTAGCTTTTTGGTTGTCAATGCTTGTGTAAAGCTCCCCCAGCAAAGCAAAATAAAACTGATTGTCGGTTAATTTTAGTTTCTCTGCTTCGACGATGGCTTCCAACTTGCCCTTAGCTCTCGATAATGCATAGGTTCTATTTAAGGCGGCCACTGGAGAATATTCAATTCGAAGTAACTGGTTATATAATTGCAAAATATTCTCCCATTTTTCGTGCGAATCTGATTTTCGTGTGTTCCAGTAGGCAATGTTTGCCTCCAGGTGATATTTGGATATGACATCTCCAGTGTAAGCCTGCATCAAAAAGTAACCTCCCTTACTAATAAGCTCCGTATTCCAAAGGGTGGTGTCCTGCTCATCATAAAGAATCAGGCTGCCATTTTCATCGACCCTGGCATCAAGCCTTGATGAATGAAAGCACATCAGGGCAAGCAGGGCATTTACCTGGGGCCGATTGGTAAATGGATTTTCAACCAGCATATAACAAAGACGAATGGCCTCTAAGCAAAGGTCTTTTCTGATCGTAGCGTTTTGGCTTGTCGAATAATAGCCTTCGCTGAACAACAAGTAAATAGTTCGTAGAACCGTTTCCAAACGATCATCAATATCCGAGGGAGCAGGCAGGTCAATGGGAATATTTTCTTCCCTCAGCTTCTCTTTTGCCCGGAACAACCGCTTGTTGATCGTTTCTTTATTTGTCAGGAAGGCATCGGCTATTTCACCAATGCCAAATCCGCACAATATTCGAAGTGACAATCCGATTTGTGACTCTGGCGGAATGGAAGGATGACATATGGCAAACATCATTTGTAGCTGACTGTCGTTGATGTTTTGCGGTGACAAATCAATTTCCACCTCTTCCCGCCCGGAAGCTTCCTTTTTCAAATCGGGTGAAATTCTTGTTTCAAACAATGAAATCCGGTGGAGGAAATTTTTGGCCTTATTTTTTGCGACATTGTAAAGCCACGCAACGGGATGAGGAGGAATTCCGTCTAATGGCCAGGTCTGTGCGGCCGCCAGAAATGTTTCGCTTGCAATATCTTCAGCAATTTCGATTTGATCGAATCCAAACCGTTTGCAAAGAACCGAAACAATTTTTCTATATTCGGATCTGAACAAATGTGGAAGAAGTTCTTGCTGTTCCATATAAAAAAGCCCCCGCAAAATTAAGATGCTTACAGGGGCTTTCAACTTTTAATGTGTACCGTCCCCGCGCGCAATTCTTCTTACCTCAACACTGTTTCCGTCTCCCTGGAGAACTGGACACCCTTTGGCAAATTCTACAGCTTCTTCAACAGATTCTGCCTTCACTATAATATATCCGCCAATCGTTTCCTTAATCTCACCAAAAGGTCCGTTGGTTACGACGTTGTTATGCCATACCACTTTACTGTTATCAAACGGCAGTCCATTACCGCCACTGAATTTGTTCTGAGCTGATATTCCGCCAATCCAATCCATTGTTTGCTTCATCCATACCTGAATTTGTTCTGGCGATGCGACCTTATTACCGTCTTCATGCCTGAAGATCAACATAAATTCGTCCATGTGAATTAATTTTTATGATTATTTAAATGCGCTATATACATATAACAAACGAGCTGGACGAAATTGGACGGGTCATCCGAAAAAAATTTTCAGGATATTGGAACCGGCTTCACCTGCGCTTCATAACGTCCCCCGGCAAATTTCTTGTTGATCCATTTTCTGGCCGGCACTTCAACATACTTATAGGTATAGGAAGAAAGCAATAGAGTCAATGCTATAAAAAGAATGCATATGATCCATGCCCACATAACCGGCAGCGTGGGGATCCAGTTTCCAGGTGATTTACGATTAACGTAAAGAAGAATGTACCCAAAAGTGAAAATGATGGGTTGATGCACAAGATAAATTGAAAAAGACCAATCACCGATTCGCTGCATTGGCTTGGTTGTACATATTGTATTAATTTTTGAACTTCCGTAAGCGGCGGAAAGTATGATGCAAGGAAAAAAGCACACAGAAATAACATCCAAAACACCAAAATGGAAACAAACAAGCATCGCCAGAGTCAGTAAAATAATTGTCCACCCATTTCCAAAAAGATTCTTGCCTATTTCATCTTTGTATAACAAATAAGCCAGCATCCCAAGAACGAATCCACAAATGCATCGTACGAACCCAAACTGGTATCCAACATTAATATCAATTTGTGGCTTGGCTGGCTTTATGAAAGAAAGCGCTTCGGGAAATGTGACAAATTGCTGCAGGTATAACATGATTAAAAGATATCCCCCGATACAGGCAAAGAATACGAAAATCCTGCCAACAGTATTCAACTTAAGAAAAGGTCCGACAAAGAAAGGAAAGATCATATACATCCACCACTCTGTGCTGATTGACCATGATGCACTGTTCCAGCTAAACCAATCATGCACATTCATGCTCTGAATTAATAAAATGTTCGTGGGAATGCTCACCCATGTATTGAATGAATTCATAAAGGGTCCACCAGGCACACCCGTTTGAATAAAGATGGACCAGGCAATCACTACGTATACAAGGGTGAAAAAATGCAACGGATAAACTCTTGCGAATCTGGCAACCGTGAATTTCTTGAATGATGATCCATTCACACCGTCTTTAAACCAAGTAGTATAAACATGAAAAAGAATAAAGCCACTCAATACAAAAAAGAAATCGACCATCAGGTATAATTTCTCCACAAGGTGAGAGTCTGGATACCTTAGCAAAAAAAGTTGCCCATTTAAGAGCATCAGGTCAGCGTGAAAAAAAACGACTAATAAAGCGGCAATACCCCTCAATGGGGTAAGGTTAGGAAGATAAGGCGAAGAGGTGTTCATGTAGGTTTTATTTTTGGGGTTAAAAAACTAGACTAAAGGAGCAAACAATTTACCCTGCCGGCACTGTCCGGATTTTAATTAATCAATCTTTACTTGGGTAATTTCTTCTGTGGTTTCGCTGAGATGAGATTTTACCGATGTGAAGCCTGTACCATTTTTGATTCACAGATGGGTGGCAAAAATGACCCTTCCATGGTTCAACACTGAAGATATTCTTTTTTTTGGCGTGAACAATCCGGACATTCAATTTTTCATTGCCTGAATAAATAAGGATTTGGTCCACACGACGAATTAAAATAATTTGAGCCCCGATCATGAGTAAAGTGACATCGTTTTCCGTTTCCATCGTAGGACTCATTCTCTGCACCCTGACCCTAATCAGATGCGCCAAAGAATATAGCTATGAAGGTGGTCCCCAGGCATCTGGATCAGCAGTATATACCTTAGTCGGCGCCGGGGGAATTTGTACCAGCAGTGTAATTGCCGGAGACTATTTTGCCGGCACGGCGTTAAATACAGGTAATACGATTCAGCTCCACGTACATGTCACCTCTGTAGGCACTTACACTCTGTCCAGCAATTCGACAAATGGAATGGTCTTCGCCACGTCTGGTTCCTTCACTGATACCGGTTTTCAATCTATAACTCTTTTGGGAAGCGGAACGCCCACTGCTGACGGAAGTTTTGACGTTCTTGTCAAAGGTGGCGAGGGCTGTACTGTTACGATCCGGGTCAACAAAGCACAAGTACCTCAGGCCAATTATGCGCTGGTTGGAGATCCTAATTCATGTGGTATTCTGTTCAATTCGGGGACCTATATTGCCGGCAAAGCAACGGATAATTCTAATTATGTTACCGTAAATGTTAAGGTAACAGGCACAGGTCCCTACTCAATTTCCACTGACACGCTGGATGGAATCTTTTTTTCTGCAAGCGGAACATTTACGTCTACGGGAACTCATTCCGTGAATCTGATGGCATCCGGAACGCCCGATTTGCCCAGAAACCTGGTATTCACTCCAAAAGGCACCGGCACCAGTTGCACTTTTAAAATAGCAGTGCAAATCGTGAATCCGGCCGCCTATGTACTGGAGTCCGGCTCTGTAGGCGCGACAAATCAATGCATATACAATGTTTTGGGAACTTACACAGCTAACACACCTTTATCCTTAAGTAATACAGTCAGCATGCATGTTTATGTGGCTAACCTGGGAAATTTTGCAGTCGCTACAAATACGGTGAACGGAATGAGTTTTAGCGTCACCGGCACATTCACAACCCAAAATGGCCAATGGATAACTCTTACGGGCATCGGTACGCCAATTTCTCCTGGCACCTATACATTTACTCCGGAAATAATTGGACCGGCACCGCTGGGAGGACAAGCTTGCTCCTTTGATATAACAGTTCAATGACCATTCCCCGGTACGTTTTATTCATTTTCTTTGCATTGAAGGCCTCCAATACAAATAGAGAATTTTCGGGCTGAGCAATCCTGACAAAATCGTACTCTTTCTGTTTGTTGACTGCGTTAGCTGACATACCTATGCGAATATTTCAAGTTAGTCTCTTTGCAGTGATGCTGCTCATTGCCGGTTATAAAAGCATGGCTTATTTCAATTTGCCAAATGACCTGCTGAAAGAAAGCGCAACTGTGTATCTCGACGGTGGCATCGTCAAAGAAGGGACAAGAGAAAAGGATACAACGTAAAATATTCACGGTCTAATTACAAAAAAGTAGAAGTCATGCAAAAAATCATCGCTCAGTACAACAATTGCTAGAAATTGGGTTCCCTCCACAACGGATAAAATTAGCCGGAGACCCTCGGAGATAGAAGGCGGAACTAATATTAGCTTTTCTGATCCTGATCGAACCGCACTCTATTTCATCAAGCCAAATTGGTAAAGTATTTGTAAAAGCAAAAAATATACCCGATTATCAGTGCTTGAATGTCCCCACAGTATTCATTTATGACTTACATGTAACCGCGTTTTCTTGCCTGGAACAACTTATGATGGTAATTAATGAATAACTGGGTTCCGGTTAAGAATATTTCTATTTCGCACGATTTTTGTTTTACCTAATCGTTAACTTAGTATTATCTTTTTATTAATTCTAACGATTTGTCGACTCATGAGATCGGTAGGATTGCCAAATAACAGGTTGCTTGTAATGGCCATTTTGGTGGTACTGCTGGCTCTTTTGGCCGTATCAAAGGCAGAATCTCAGAACCAGCCTTACAATAACGATTTGAATTTATACACGTCCGCAAAAACCGTCAATCCTCCATTACGGCTCAATGAAATTAATGCTCGCGCCATTCGGCATTTCAAAAATCATTTTCTCAAGTCTGAAGATGAAATCTGGACTCGTGTAGAAGACCTTTTCGTTGCAACTTTCACGAATAAAGGAATCATAACTAAAGTCTATTATCGTTCTCATGGCTCCTTTGCCTATTATGTAAAATATTATTCTGCCAATTCTCTCCATCCGCTTGTCAGGTCAATGATCATGAAGAAATTTGCCGATTACTCCATTGACGTCGTCACTGAAGTGGGCAACCTGGACTCGGAGATCTTATTTATTAAGATCAAAAACCACTCTAACATTAAAACACTGCAGGTCCTCAATGAAAATATTGAGGTGATTGAAGACTACGCTAATGGAGGTATCTAGATCGGTGTATCAAAATCACTTTCGAGTAGAATTCATATTATCCCAATACTCAATCCATCTATTTTTAACTTCCCGTTCGGTCAGATTTTTGTCATATGCCGGCGACCAGATTTCAATCAATTGATCCACCCTGACAGAAACAATATGTTGTATTTCGTGCAAGGAACCCGCAGAACGGTAATGCGCAATAACAGCGTCGAAAAATTCACCATCTGAATGCACTATCGCAATTCCTTTAAACCGAAATCCCTTTCTCGTAAAAATATCAACGACATTTATTTCTATCGATGGATTTGAACGAAGATTCCGGACAGTGCCTGGAGAATGAATATCCGCAAATACCAGTTGATGGTCATCCCAGGCTATTGTAGTTCCTTTGGGTGACAAATTCGGCGTTCCATCAGGAGAAACCGTGGCTACAAATCCAAGTTTGACCCTGTTTACAAAGTCCTTCACTTCAGACGTAATTGGTCCCATTATCTTTTCTTTTCAATATCACGTTGCAAATGCTTTCAATTTACGACAGTCAGTTTTCTTAAGAATTATTCATACATTGAGTATCAATGCTCTATTTGATACAGTAATTTAAAAACACAAGATCGGTCCCTGTTGAAAAAGCAATTGGCATATAGCTTGCAGTTTATCAGTATTCGTTTCTATTCCCAAATCGCCATAATATGATTAAGATCCAATCCTTTGCTTTATTCCTACTCCTACAGTCAGCAGCGATGGGACAGGCTGTTGGTCGCGTCGACAAAAAAACGAAGGAATTCACTGTTCCCGCTAATCTTAAAACTGAATATCGAGTTTTCGGTTACGAATATGCGAATCCATCTACGCGAAAAATGATTTGCTTTTCATCCCGGGTAGCTGATGTCAAAGATAATTTTAACAGATGTCCCCTCGGTTCTTATTTTGATTCTGAGAAAATAAAATATGGTGACAAGATTATTTACCTTGGGCCAATCGGTGCATATGGCAAAATGGGTTATATAGCCAGCGATGGTAAAAAGACAATCTTTTACCTTCCAAAATCAAATTTTACAGTCAAATAACTGGTAGACCATTTCCAATTGCAGGCGGTGATCGTTCCTAAGAACCCTCTGCCAATTTGAGTCTCCACGTCGCATGAATTTTTCCCACATCCAGCATTTTCAGCAAATCCGCTTCACTACTGTTGCTGATGAGAAATGGAAAGGAGCTAAATGCAGTGTAATCCGGTTCAGCTTCTTTGTCAATTACGAAACCCATTTTTTTGAAGAAAGCTTCTGCAGCTCCAAAGCTTTCAAATCTCTTGGCCTCTACCTGCTGTTCTTCAAATATCTTTTTGGTTTTTTCATCCAGAGTCAGCTCAACATTTCTATTATTTACCTTGAGATAGATATCGCCCGTGATCCAATAACCTCCGCGCTTTCTTAAAACGTCGCGGATGACTTCGCAAAGCCTTTCTTTCTCTGCCTGATCCAGGTATACTAACAAGCCCTCGTTCACGATAGCTACTTCACCGGGTGGGAAGCGATTCGCAATCTCATTAAATTTTGCACCATCAAGAGCATTCAGCGGAAGCAATTCTAGTTTTCCTTTCAAAGAACCGGCGCTCTTCATTAATTCCAGCACCATAGGTTGTTTCTGCTCAATCATGTCAGGCAAATCTGTATCGATATAATAAACATTCTCTTTTGTTGCAAAATCTAATCCGCGAAATGAAAAGCCTGCAGATAGCTCAAGTATATTTTGAACTGAAATATCCTTGAGCAATTGATTGATGCTCCAGTACCTTGCTTCAAAATGCAGGGTTCTTGCCCAAAAACCGAGGTCCTTTTTCTGAAAGTCAGGAATGAATTTTTCGGGATACTGAATCAATTCCGCGGCTTGGCGCGCAAAAGGAATATCTGTATGCCCCTTCATCAATAAGATCCATTTTGCTGTTGGACTGATTGCATCAAAATTCCGATTGATGTCGACGGTCTGTTCCATCGTAAAATTTTAATAAGTGGATATGGCTCAAAAACAAAATCAAATACCCCTGAGAATGGTAAATTTACAAAGGGACATGATTGGAAGAATTCAGAAGAGCGATCAGATCATTAATACAATATTAATTCAAAACAATGTCACCACACGATCCAACTGTCAATGATTTATTTGAACATTTTGCTGAAATCAGGTATGTCTCAATATATAAAGATGGAATTTTAACAAGCAAACAAAGAAGTATGCTGGCTAATACTTCTTCGGCTGATACGGATAGGTATGAAGAATTGCTGGTTAATCCTGTGATATTGACCGCTACTCGTCAGCGAGGTAATATTGATTGCGAAGGACTTAATTTTATCATCATTGCTTACGGAAGCTTTTTTCAACTGATCAAAGAAATTCATGGCGGACATATCTCCATTTGTTTAGATAAACAAACTGATATTACAAGCGCCCCTGGAAAAATTTTTGATTTCTTAAAGAGTGTTTTATTTTCCACTAACTGAGAGCTAATTTTACTTGTGGCTGCATGTCGATCAAACCAACAAAAGAAAGTTCTATTATCTATTTGTGTAATAGAGCGCAATCTCTCCGTTGGAAAATTGCCTTGTTGCTTCGAGTTTGAGTTTTTTTAAGCTCTGCTCGCTTGAAAATAAAGGAATTCCTTTGCCAAAAATCGCAGGATTGACAAAAATCCAATAAGCGTCGATCAGATCCGATTTAATCAGGGTTTGAGTAGTCTTCGGGCTGCCAAAAATCAAAATATCCTTCCCAGGCTCATTCTTCATTTTCAAAATTTCTTCAGGAATGTTCCTGTTAATAACAACCAAGTTCTCCCTGGCCTCCGACTTCAATGAAGTAGAGACAACTATTTTTTCTGCCTTATCATACCAATTCGAATATTGAACAGTGCCTTTGGAAGCATTCGGGAGGGCCTTTGCAGCTGGCCAGTAACTATTGAGCAATTCAAAGGATTTGCGTCCCAAGAGTGCGGCATCTGCATTTTCTGTCAGTGCACAAACAAATTGTAAATTCTCTTCGTCCGAATCAAATCCATCAAATTCCCCATTTGGACCAGCCACGAGTCCATCAAGGGAAATGTGAGCTATCAGAATAAGATTTCGCATGTCAGTTCATTTCATGCAAAGTTTGTACTTTCCTCGCTTCATTTCTCTTTTTCTCACTGGAAAAGCCCCGCCTGTGGATACTTGCTTTTGTTATCATTACAATTGCAAATACTGCGACCCAAATCAGAAAAGCGGAAATATTAATTCGCTCCCAAAGGCCAACAAACGGAGTTGAAAGATTTTCTTTGATCCGGGGAGCATCCATTCCTGTCAGTGCACCAAAAAACAGGAAGGCAGCCATGGAAATGATTGTATAAATTCTAAATCCTACTTTCAATGCCATTGCACCAAAAATCATCGCAAGAATCATGCAAAGAAGAGTTATCATGCCCAATGCGATATGCAAAATATCTGTTGTTGAATAGCCCTCCCCACGAAGATGCATAGGTGCAAATGGCCACAGAAGACTGACAAATCCATAAATCCAAATGAATTTTCCGGACATACGCAGTAATCCACTATCGCCTGCTGACATTCTTATTCCAAATCCAAATGCAATAATTAGAATGGTGTATACAAATCCCGTAGCGACCCAGACTGACCTGGTTGGTGCTCCCAGGGCGGAAAGTTCGCTTACTGTTTGTGAATAAATATTGTATTCTGGCCACTGAATGGGTATCAAAATATTCATTAAGACATATAAAACAGATGAAAGCACTCCCGTCATCAAGAATAAATTCCTGGTCATTCAATCCAATTTGTGGACTAAGATAAAGTCCGCAGTGTTCAATAAGGATGACAATAATCAACTTAAGAAATGATTCAAGTTTGATTAATCTACTATTTACGCTGAGTTCAGGCCTGTGCAGGCACCTAGATCAACTGCTAGCCGGATGTTTCGCGCAGAGTCAAGGCAAATGGCTGAGTCAACACAAAATGGTAATATCTCATCACCTAACTTCGTAACATAATTGAGATCTATGGTTGAACTGGTCATTGATGCCCGCGACGCTGCGATAAGTAAATCGATGAAGGTAAAACGCATTCTTCCTTTTCGCCTTCGCAGAATGGTTGGACCTTTTATATTCATGGACCACGCGGGACCAATCACGGAAACACCTTCGCCGCAGTCATCGTTAGATGTGTTGCCACATCCTCATATCGGTCTGTCGACAGTCAGCTATCTTTTCGGAGGCCAGGTAACTCACAGGGACAGTCTCGGTGTTGAACAAATTATCCGGCCGGGCGAGGTCAACTGGATGACCGCCGCAAGTGGGATAGCTCATTCGGAAAGATTTGAAGATCCCGCAGCTTTGGCTGGCGGCGAATTGGAGATGATCCAGACCTGGGTAGCACTTCCGGAAAAAGACGAAGAATCAAACCCTTCGTTCAATAATTATAAACCGGAACAGTTGCCGATTTATACAGACACCGGGATTTGGATGCGACTCATCGCAGGTGATGCATATGGACTAAAGAATAATGTAAAAACCAATTCACCACTCTTTTATCTGCACGCAAATCTAAAGGCAGGATCGAAAATGAGTCTTCCCCCGGAACATTCGGAGCGGGGATTCTACATTGCAAAGGGAAGTGTGGAAGTATCCGGGAAACCATATCACCAGGGACAGATGCTGGTTTTTGATAAGGGCGTCGATCCAACCATTCTCGCAAAGGAAAAGACCACTTTGATGCTACTCGGAGGTGAACCATTAGGAGAAAGATTTATCTGGTGGAATTTTGTATCGTCGAGAAAAGAAAGGATCGAACAAGCCAAAGAAGACTGGAAACAGGGAAGAATTAAATTACCACCCGCAGATAATAAAGAATTCATTCCACTTCCAGAAGACAAATCAAAACCCGCAGGTAGTGTACCCCATCCGGAGCCGCTTTCCTGAGTAAGAACCATTCCACATTTATGATAAAATGATTTATTGTTGACTTAGCTTTATTCAGAAATCAAACGCATGAAGGTTAAATCCTGGGTCATTAGCCTGTCACTTTAGGTATTCCCGACCGTGAGATTCAATTCAAGTGTTTGCTTTTGTCCCAGGGAATTTTGAATGCAGATCGAAAACATTAATGTAAGGATTGGGAGAAATTTTCTCATCTCAATTCGATTTAGGTTTTAGAAGTAAGTAGTTTTTAAAGATTCCGCCTTAAAATACAAATCCTTTGGATTCTTCCTTATCAAATTCGATTCGGTTGCCAGGGCTTTATTCTGTCTAAATCGATTTTTTTTAATTGATTTTCATCTTTCTTCCAGGTTTGACTTTACGATGATAAATGAAGTCAATGCGAGTGTTTCTATCTCTCTCAAATACATTTATGTCGTCTACTCAATTCTTAGGTTCTGAAGTGAACTATCGGAACACAGATAATTATTTTTTCGAACGTTTGGATAGTAGGTTGTTAGAAAATAGCTTTTTCTTTTCGAAACTCCCCGGCAACTTAAACTTTGATTTGTCTTTGTCCCAACTATTTTTCTTGGTCCAATTGTAAGAACCGTCTTTCTTATCTCTTACTGGCCTGCATGAACTGTATTTCCAATCTCCAATTGGCACAACTCTATTTTTACTTAGTGAATAATTGCCCCATAAGTTTCCTCCACTCGTTCCGGTTGTCGAAATGTCATTTGGCGAAACCTGATACTCAGTGATTGTTTCCCCATCTGCGGAAATTCCCGTGAATGTAAAGAAACCGTAAGTTGTTCCAACTATATTGACTAGATGATTACAATAGTTGTTAATTGCTATTTGTCCTGTTGCCGAAACTTCCTTCGAAACATCGATTGAGAGCGTAGATGAAAAATTTCTATCCCTTACAAATCCCAATAAAAAATTATCAGAGTATATTACTCTATTGCATATTGCATAAACAGTATTTTTCTTTTTCAGAGGGGGAAGGTCAAGGGCCATAAAGTCCTCCCTAACCGAGGTAATGTCCAAAATTGAACTGTCCCTGGGGCACAAAAGCACAAAGTCCAAATCCCTCGAAACAATATCATTTATTTTTTTCTTTATAGTGTCATTATTAGTATTCAGGCTCAAGGCGATGTTATATGCGCTTGATTGGGAAACTGTCTCAATAATTGAATCGCAGCCATAAACAATTGGATCCAGGTTTTCCTTCTCAATCTTAATCCTTCCAATGGCGCGGATATCCGTGATTGTTGCCCAGTCTATTCTCCAAAAATTTCTCTTAAAAGTAATTTCGAGAACCGTTCCCAGTGGATAGGCATTGTAATTTAAATAACCAAATGCGTACCTGGAATAACATCTGTTACAGGAGATGTCAACAGTTTGAGCTATGGAATCGCAGAAAACAAATTCCAGACATAGTAGCAAAATCAAGAGCCTTTTCATTCGTTTAGCTTTTTTGGAGGTTAAACCAAAATAATTAGAATCGACTTATGAAGTAATCAGAGGAGGGATACCTACAAGATCATAATGTGAAAGTCATACGACAATATCGACATGTCTAATAAAATTACCCAATATAACAGGCCGGAGTTGTTAATCTAATCTAAATATGAACCTTGAAAAGCGGGATTAAGATGGCATTAACAATCATTTAACTTTGGAATTCCTTACCCTTTTGACTATGCGCCGGTTTTCGCATACGCTTCACTAAAATCCTGCATCGATGGTCGCATTGTGAAACTCCCCGATGATTTTGGCTTTGTAAGATTCGAGTCCTAATGGATACGATGTGAGCAACGCGTGAAAAGTTCCATCATAATACTTTCCTTCCTTTATGGATGTAATGGTAATGCTTGCATAATCGCCTGGTTGAATAGAGGCAGCATGAACTGTGACATATGACGGGCCAAGTAGATTAAAATAGTTTAACGCGACTGAGTCACTAATAGGAATAGTTGTCGTATCAGTATAAGTTTTCCTTTCTAATGTGGCAGTATTGATTTTGAATACCAATTCGCCAAAAACATCATCCGTAGTAGCAATGGTAAAATAAGTAGTGTGATTATAAATCTTTGGACCGCAATAAAGGCAAGATTCTGCTTCGCCTCCAAATCCATTCCATTGAAATATTGAGTTATTAAGAAGGAATCGAGATGTAGCAATCGGTCCCTTCGGAATGTCCGATAGTCTTGTTTTTGAGCAGGACGAAAAGTACAAAGAGCATCCAGTTAAAATTATCAATAAAGTTCTTGATTTCATAGCTATAAAGTTTATTGGAATCAAATATAGAACGCCAGGTTACCTGTATACAAATTGGTATTTGCGTTACTGAAAATTGCTTTTGCAAAAAGTGCTTTTAACACTTACGGAGATCAAACTTTGAGGAGGTTGTTTGCAAATATCAGGTGGTAGAAACGACTATTTCGAAGGATTGCGATTAATAAGAGCAATGAGTTGCAAATTCTGCCAATAATTATATAAGCGAATTACTACGAACAAGATAACGAGACGGTCCAGAAAAACGCATTTCCCAGATTGCAGTTTATTCTTTTATTGGCCATGATGGATTGTGGCCAACTTCCCAAAGGTGTCCATCTAAGTCTTGAAAATAACCGTGATAACCACCCCAAAATGCTTTTTGTGCTGATTTTGTAATTTTTGCACCCGCTTTTTCTGCTTGCTCCATTACTTGGTCAACTTCTTTATCGCTGTTCACGAAATATCCTAAGGAAAACTCGGTTGCACTTTCCGGTTGCAGTTTGACCTTGCTGTCCCAGGCCAAATTTTTTCTTTCATATAAGCTGAGCATCGCTCCATTGTCAAGTTCAAAAAGCACTACTGCGCCGTTTTCATATTCGGTACCAACTATACCTTTTGTTTTCCAGCGCAAACCTTTTTGATAGAATTCCAACGCTTTTTCCAAATCATTTACGCCAAGCGTCAAAATATTTATTCGTTGTTTCATTGTGCGATATCTTTATTGTTTTAGAGATATTATAAACAATTTAAACGATTGATGTCACTGCCTTACAGCTTAAAGTTTATTGCTACTATTTTGAGTGGAGTTATTAGTCTGGCAAAACTTAAGCCCAGTAGTGAAACAAAAAGCGGGGGCACATATATTTTTTGCCCTTCCGAATTACATTTGCAATATTGCAGCCAGTTTTTATTGGGGTATTTCTTCCACCAATATCTCATCTCCTGTTTTGTCGAAATAAGTGCGGGTCATATTGTTCATACAAGCCTCCCATTTCTCGATGCCAGAAGTAGCGCAGTCATTGCAAAACGTCGGGTAATCAGTTTTCCCCTGGTGATGAGCCTTCAAGTCTCAATATTTCAAATAGTTTTCTTATGCCCTACAAATCTGATAACCGAACCGGGCCCACTATGGTAGATTCCTTCGTGTAAACTGATTTCTATTTCTTTAAGCTCTATGATATCATAATTGCCAAAATCATTTTTGATTTCGTCTATTGAAAACAAGGATTCAATGTCTCTGGGTCCACCTGCTTTTCCATTTCTTGCCTGATAATCAACGTGCCTTTTACTGAACGCTTCAAAAATGATTGTTCCACCTTCACGCAAATACTTGTTAAGCCTTGTATCAATTTGAGACTTGATGCTTGCTGGAAAGTGGGCGTATATTAAAGCGATTACATCAAATTCATTGTCTTTGTAGTCTAGAGTTTCAAGTTGTCCGACCTGGTAGTTCAAAGTCACGTTATTTTTTTCTGCAAGACGTTTGGCTTTTTTTTGTCCTTCAACACTAATGTCAAATGCAGAAACGGTCCAGCCGAGTTTGGCAGCATATACGGCATTGCGTCCTTCGCCTTCAGCCGGAAAAAGAATCTTTCCGATTTTAAGCTTCACTAACCATTCTTTTAAATAGTCGTTTGGTTCTTCACCATATGCAAATTCGGGTGCGCTATAACGTTCATTCCATCTGTTTGTCCAGGGATCTGTCATGTGTTAAATGCTTATTCAAAATTACGTCAAGGGTTTGGGTATTGCGGCGGGCCAAGACGTAAAGGAGTGATGGCAGCAGTGATGATTTTATAACGGGTCAATTAAAGCCCTGGCCCTTTATTCAACAAAGTTACCTCACTATGGAATGGTTTCCGGTCTAGTTAGCTTCTGTTTTTTCAGCGAGGATCTTATTCCTCTTTAAAATAAAAAATACAACCGAGAAGACAACTGCAAAGATATAATTCTCACGATTGCTGCGGAACGTGAAATCCCAATTAAAATATCGAGCAATATCCTGAAAAATATTTGCAATCGTAAAGAGGGCGGCAAACGCAGCAAAGAAGATCCTGGCATTTTTCATATTGTGAGTTTATTCCCTATTTCAAAGGTGAAGTTTAAGAAGATCCGTTCTTTTGCACATGAAGCTTCTTCAAATAAACTTACAACAAAAAAAACTTCAAAATTTTTTCGTACCTTTTCTTTTCATCGATTTTCTCTTTTGCACAAAACATACAAAATCGACCAAATCATCCGTTCAGGCGGATGAATTCTTCAATAAGCACAGATATTCCAGATTTTCTGTTTCTTTGATATCCTCAAGTTTCTACAGAATGAAGAAGACCACAGTCCTTTTGTTGATGATCATGGTGATTGTTTTGCAAGAAAATATTTTTGCACAATCAAACCCACAAACCGCGATTGCCCTGATTAAACGAATTGTACCTCAACGCGCCAATTTATTTGCTGTGGAATCAATGCAAAAAGAAAATGATAAGGATGTCTTTGAAATTGAAAGCAAGAACGACAAAATAATTTTGCGAGGCAACAATGGGGTAGCCGTCGCGTCAGCATTATATTATTATCTCACAGAATTATGTAATTGCCAAATCACCTGGAATGGAACTAATTTATCGCTCTCCAAAAATTTACCGCTTGTAATAAAGAAGATTCATAAGAACACGCCTTATCAATACCGCTATTATCTCAACTATTGCACTTTTAACTATACTATGAGCTGGTGGGATTGGGACCGCTGGCAAAAGGAAATCGATTGGATGGCATTGCATGGCGTCAATATGCCGCTCGCCATAACCGGCGAAGAATATACCTGGTACAAAGTCTACAAGGATATAGGCTTCAGTGATGACGAACTCAAAGACTTTTTCTCGGGTCCATCTTATTTTGCCTGGTTTTGGATGGGCAATCTCGATGGATGGGGGGGACCCTTGCCTTTGAATTGGATGAAAAGCCACGCTGAATTGCAGGAAAAAATTTTGAAGCGTGAACGCGAATTGGGAATGATTCCCGTCTTACCGGCATTTACAGGTCATGTACCGGCGGCATTTAAGAAAAAATTTCCGCTGGCAAAATTGAAAAAAACTAACTGGAATAACGGATTTGCCGACACATACATTCTAGACTCCCAGGATTCTATGTTTGCTGAATTAGGAAAAAAATTCCTTCGCGAACAAACTTCATCATTTGGAACAGACCATTTGTACTCAGCAGATACATTCAATGAAAATGAACCCCCCTCAGATGATTCGGCATTTTTATCTGCGCTTAGTGCAAGAATTTATCAAGGTATGCATGATGCTGATTCAGCGGCCACATGGGTGATGCAGGGCTGGCTATTTTACAGCGATCGCAAATTCTGGAAAACTCCCCAAATTGAAGCCCTCCTGAAAGCCGTTCCAGATAACAGGATGATTCTGCTCGATCTTGCCGCAGAAATTGAACCGATATGGAAAAGAACAGAATCTTTTTATGGCAAGCCATGGATCTGGAATATGATCAACAATTTCGGTGGTAATATTAATTTGTTCGGAAGAATAGAACGAGTAGCGAACGATCCGGCAATGGCATTAAATGATCCTTCATCAAAAAGAATGTCTGGTATCGGTTTAACCATGGAGGGAATTGAACAGAATCCTGCCATCTACGAATTGATGATGGATAACACGTGGCGAAATCAACCTATTGACCTGAATGATTGGCTAAGAAAATATGCGTTAAACAGATACGGAGTAAACGATGATGATTTAGTAAAGGCCTGGCAAATTTTGAGGCAGACTGTTTATAATGGTAAAGAGATCCGAGATGGCGCTGAATCCATAGTAACAGGTCGCCCGACATTTGATTCTACCACGGTTTGGACAAGAACTAAACTCAATTATGCGCCGGAGGATTTAATTCCGGCCTGGGATCTGTTTATGACGGCCGCGTCAAAAGGAATCAAGACAGACGGTTTTGAATTTGACCTGGTAGATATTACCAGGCAGGTGTTGGCTAACTATGCCTCTCCTTTGCAAAAGAAATGGGCAATTGCTTTTAGAGAAGACGATACCGTAGCCTTCAATAAATATAGCCATGATTTTATCGAGCTGATTGATGATATGGATAAACTACTTTCATCGCGGAAGGACTTCCTTCTTGGACCCTGGCTTTCAAGCGCAAGAAATTGGGGAACCGATCCTCAAGAAAAAGCGCTGTATGAAAGAAATGCGCGCGACCTGATTACTTTATGGGGAGATGCAAATAGCCCGCTGCATGAATATGCGAATCGCCAATGGAGTGGTTTGCTAAATGATTTTTATAAGCAACGCTGGCTACAATTTTTTGCATTACTCCAAGACGGCCTTCAACATAATACAAAACCGGATCTTGACGGATTTGAAAAAAAAATTCGGACCTGGGAATGGAATTGGGTGAACGACCAAAAGGCATTTCCTATGCAAACCTCTTCAAAACCGGTAATTCAGGCGCGGGAAATGTACAAGAAATATCGAAAGAGAATTGGCGACATCTATGGAAGATAATCTGAGAGCGGCTCAAAAAATTTCTTTGAAAGTCTACCGATATCTTCAAACGCGATCAATCATCCCAACATTCAGCCTTCACTCAGGATGAAAATGGGGCAAGTATTAATAATAGTAAATGCCTTATTTCGGACACGGTGCCGTTAGTTTAGTTGCCTGATTTTCCATCCGTTATCCAACGGACATCCTTGAAAACTGTTCTGTTTTGATACAGGAATTATTCGTTTCTCCTAAGATTCTTCTCTAAGCCATGCCTCACTGCCGTGGTTTTTGAAAAATAAATTTGGGTAACTCAAAAGTTACATATAACTTTATGTAACTCTAAAGTTACTTATCATGAAAAAGGACATTAACCAGAAATGGTTCTTCAACCAACCGCCGCCACAAGTCTGGGACTATCTTACTAAGGCAGAGCTTCTCGCCTTATGGCTCATGGATAATGATTTCAAACCCGTCGTCGGCCACAAATTTCAATTTCGGGGAGGCGGACATGACTGCGAAACAGTGGGAATTGCCTATTGTGAAGTACTCGAAATTGTTCCACAGAAAAGGCTTTCCTATTCATGGAGAACTGGAAGCGGCAACGACATGACAGTTAATTCAATGGTCATTTGGACTCTGTCGGAAAAACCTGGCGGAACAGAACTTCTTTTGCAGCACAACGGATTCGAATTGCTCGAAGATTATCAATCTCATGCGGATGGATGGAATCGTTGCATGAACCAACTAAATGAAATCCTGATCGCTCCGCAACATGCAAGTGCAACCACCTGACAAATTCAGAGTGGATATAAATCTATTGTCTAACTATAGCCATGTCCGCAAATTCACGGAATTAAAAAGCGCTGTATCGGGCTAAATCAAAAAAAGCGAACAACTCAAACCTTCTTTATTCATAATTAGTTCAAAGCGCGCAAACCTAAAATGATATTTATGTATCATTCCAGAATTCTTTATCATCTAAAACGAGTTTCAGCTTTTTCAATTTATCGACAGGCTTACCCAGGTTCGGATGGACACTCAACTAAAATATTCTAAACAAATTCTCTTTATCCAAAAAATTAAAAAAATGAAACAGCAAGATTATACGGCAACCATTGAAGTAAACGGAGATACAAAAGAAGCCTTTCAAAAAATTTCAAAAGTAGACGAATGGTGGGCGAAAACTTTTAAGGGCAAGGCCTTGCAAAAAGGCGATCACTTTCGCGTAGAATTTGGAGACACAACTGTTGATTTTGACATCAAGGAAGCAGTTCCCGACAAAAAAATCATATGGCATGTGAGTGATTGCTATTTGCCCTTCCTGAATGATAAAACTGAATGGACAGGAACTGAAGTAGTTTGGGAAATTTCTCCCAAGAACCGGCACACTGAAATCAAAATGACACATGTTGGCCTTTCACCCGATGCAGAATGCTTCGAAGTTTGCCAGCAAGGCTGGAATAAACATATAAAAAGCAGCCTGGTGAACTTGATAAATGAAAATAAGGGTATGCCGCAGTAGGAATTGTTTGGAACTCAATCACATCGTTGCCGGACATCAATAATCGGCAGATCATTCTGCCGATTGTTTAAATAATTTCAAAGACGCAGTCTTTTTCTTATCAATGCTTTTATTTGCTCTTGAAGCTCGATTATGCCACCAATAAGAAAATAGTCTTTGAAATTAGTTTTGACGTTCGTTCTCACAATACGAATCACCTTGTCCTTATCTACCTCTCCGACTTCCTTGACCGCAGGAAGATATTGCAATGCCACAAGGGCGAGTAAAGCCCCGATCAGAAACAGAAAATTCCATTCATGTAGAACCAATAGTCTGAACAATCTGTTTGCGTTGGGACTAATCCACTGTGCGGTTATACTGAAATGCCTGGTAGTGAAAAAGTCTGCCAGCCAGCCACCTAGGACGGGAGCGATGGACGAAAAGATCGCTGTGACTATATTTCTGGCGGTCAAATATACAATCGCATCTTCTTTGGGAGCGAGCTTCAGGCCGATGTTGGTTAAGGATAAGTTGATTCCTGAAGTGGAGATGCCACTTGCAATGTAAATGAAAATAAGGATGAATATATTCATATACATCCGGGTGGAGATTTCTACAAAGCACCATGCAATCAGACAAAGAGCGTATATGGGACCTCCTATGGCGATAATTGTTTTATTACTGTACTTATCCGCCAATGCGCCCCAAATTTGAACGGTCAGAATGCTACTCAAGACTCCGATTGTTGTTAGGCCAACTATGTAGATTAACGATAGATTCAAAGTCCTAATCATGTACACAGTAAAAAAAGGAATGGCAATATTCAAGGCAAACACCCAGGCCGAATTAAAAATAAGTAACCTGGCAAAATTTTTATTTTGAATAGGCTGTTTCAATAGTTTGAATAGGTTAAGATTTGTAAGTGACGATACTGGCTCTGGCGCACGGGAAAGGATCAACGCTCCCAAAATACCGACCACACCACCTATTATGAACATAATCGCATAAGTCGTCAGTTCATGTCTTGGAGAAATTGATTTTACGTAATCAAGAATTACTGCCAGGACAAGGCTTAAGATTACGTTCAATATTTGAGCCGTCCTTGTTCTCTTCGCAAAATAACTTCCTAAGATGTTTTCTGGTACTAAATCTTTCATCCAAGAGTTCCAACTAGGTCCTGCTATTGACCCAAAAAAACAAAAGAAAAATAAAAATGTTATGAGGAGATTTGCTGAATAAATGGAAAAAACAGCCAGCATTCCTATTGCAATCAATGTTACACGGGCCAGGATCGAAAATACCACTGATATCTTCCGACGATTTCTATATTTTCCTACCAGCCAGATGGATAACAATTGAAAAATATTTGTGAGAGTAGGAAGGGCGACCAAAACACCTATTTGAAAATTCGATGCGCCTAATAAAACCGCCAGGGCAATCAAAAATGTGCCGCCTGTAAGAACAGTCATTGCCTCAGTGGCCAACCCATCACCGATTACCATTCTCAATCCTTTCTTGACGTCGGATTCTGTTAATGCTGCTTTGGGTTCTAACCATTTCATTTATCACTCAATTCAATCATCAGAATGGACGATTCAATTTTTATACCTGTGCGACTAATGTTGTTTGAAGAATGTAATGACCGTTTTACTGCACAGTGAAGCAGGTTTGGGGGACCCGGTGTTCTCTTATTCAAATTACAAAAGATAATTGAATTTCAGGCGGTAATGCCTGTATAATCAGCACAATGAAAGCGAAACGCTCGACTTTTTCTTTCTGCAAAGAACAATTGCGTTGTTATACTTGTTGGGTAATTTGCTTAGCACAATTGATGTAGTAGCCTAAATTTTATCTTTTTCGGCCAGGTATTTGCAAAAAATCCAGTGAATCGTCTCAGGTTCCACTATTTAAATTCTGATAATCATTAGGAATGGCTTACCAATACGGAATGCGAAAAGCAAAGTTGGCTATCATATACCTCGCCAGCGCTGAAAATATTCAATCAAGAATCGAGAGAGCATGGGAGGAAATCATGGGCTTGTCAGAAATCCATATGCCTCCGGATACAGCTATTGAATTATTTGAAAGAAGGCAGATCATTTATCAATCATATCAAACGCTATCCAGGAATGGTCGGCCTGCTGAAGTCGAAGATCTGGATAAAATTGCCCGTGATCTGGCGGAACTCTGCGCCGATATTATCGAACTCAATTCAAAGGATGTGGAAGAACAAGAGCCGCTGATTTAGCTCGCTTGCACAAAAGAGTACGTTTTGATCCACCGTGAACCAGCGAAATGGAAAAATCAATTGGAAATTCTATCTGCTATTTGGACTCTTAATAAAGGCAATTATATCTTCTTCTTTCTCTTCTGTGAGATCTAATTTATTAAGCGGCAAAGTTTCATCAGCCGTGGCGGTTAATACAGCTATTTACCGGTAACAATTTTGACTATTTTTTTGCTTCAAGCAACAACTGAAAATTATCTGGCTTATTAATTATGTAATTGTGCTGGTGGGGAGAGTGAACAAATATGACGCGATTATTTTTCAAATCTTCCATTGTTAATTTTGATTCTTCCTTCCTGATGAATGGAATTTTTTCCTTCTGTAGTTGCTCCATAAATTCCATGCTGTCTTCATAAGTTCCCCCGTTGTCAGTATAATAGTGAACGAAAACATTACCTGGATTCTCCTTAATCCAGTTCATATATTTAAATTCTTGCCCATAAAGCCCATCAAATAAAAGCACTTCGTGAATCGGAAGTTTACCCTTTTGCAAGATCTGAGCTATGACTCTGAATCCTCCACTGTGACCAGCAATGGTTATCCGTCCCGGTCTTGCCTGTGATGGAATAATCTTACGCTCTTTTAATTGATCTAATATATCGCTTACCAACAAAGAAAAGACGCCTGGTTGTTCCAGTTTTCCGCCGTAGCTGTCCGGTGCGTCCTTTGCCGTTTCAGGCAAAACCAAAATTGCATTGCGCCCGCTGGCAATAAACTGTTTGCTTAATTCATAAAAAACAATAGCGGTATCAATATTATTCCTCCAACCATGGAACCAGAAAACTAAGTCGATATTTTCTTTGGGAGAAAAATGCGCAGGGACAAGCATCAAGACCGAACTATCATTATAATGAGATTTTGCATCAAGGAATACAGAATCGTACATATACCCATTCTTGCGTCCGGTATCTGGAAATGAGGTGTAAGAAGAAGTAAACTTGATATATTGAGCATTTTGTAATTGGCCGCGTGCAATTGTTGAGATTGCGATCACGAGAAAAACAACTGCTGCAATTCGTATTGTCATGAATCAGGTCGTTAATGTGAGAGTCAAAAAAAGTAAGATATGATTTATTTTCACCAGATCGCTATTCTCACGCTGCCAAGCAATTCTCCTCAGGGCAAGTCTAACAAAATAAAAAAAGATTCTGCAGGAACATTTTCTAGCAACAACTTGGCATCTCCTACATTAGGCTTTTATCTTATTGTGTCGAATGCCATCAAGGTTCCATTGGTCCCAATCCTCCGGCGCAAGGAGTAGGACGATCAGCAATAAGGCTCGCGGCATAACATGGCTGAGGTCCCAAATGGGTTCTATCAGTCCATGTCCAAATGAGACAATTAGCAAGTCCAATGCGAGTAAATAATAAGCGCATTTTCTAAATAATCCTATAATGAGGAGAAACCCCGCAACCAGTTCGACATAACTTGTGTAGTAAGCTGCAAACCAAATAACCCATTTGGGAAGAAAAGTGTTTTCAAAATCTTTGAAAAATTTACCATAAACCTCAGGAATCGTATACATGAACACCTTGCCAAAGCCCTGCATAAAGAAGATGAGGCCTAAGAGGGTCCTGGTAAATAATATCCCTGTCCTTCGTAAAAAAGTGCCCTGCATGAAAGAATTTTTTAATTTTCACTTCGAGATTTTCCCCGTCACGTTACGATTCATTTTATCATCATCAATGCAGCCATCGATTCAATTCCATCAAATAAATTCTGCAAACGGATATTCTCATTTTCAGCATGCTGGTTATTGTCGTGGTTAGTGATAGGAACCGTAATAGTTTTTGTATTCAAATATTTTTCGAATAAAAATAGAGGCAGGCTACCACCCATCGTTGGCAACAGCACGACAGGATCTGAAGTGGTTGTTTTCACCGCTTCTATGACTTTTCTCGCAATGGGTAAGCTCAAAGAAGTTCTTTGTGCATTATAACTGTCTTTCTCAGTAGCGATTTTTATTATTTTCTCATACTTTTTTCTTTCACCATCTGTCGGTTCGTGATCAATTACAGAATACCCCTGGGCTTTGATATGATCAATCACTTTTTGCTGTTGTCTTTTCCAGTCATTACCCGGAACAAGTCTTAAATCGATAACCGCGGTGGCAAAGGTGGGAATTTGATTAGAAGCCATTTTACCGACGTTACCACTTTGCATTCCATTAATATTTAAAGATGGAAGCATAATGGATTCGTTGAGTGAAACACCCTTCATATCAGTTGAAATTATTCCCAACTCATTTTTCATTTGATCATCCACTGATGGGATTTCCCGGAGCGCTCTTTTTTCAGATTCAGATAAGGGAGTTGCATCATCATAGAATCCCTTGACCGTTATCCTTCCATTTTCATCTTTCATGGAGGCCAGCAATTTTGCCAACATCATCGCCGGGTTAGGCGCCCAGTTACCATAGTGCCCACTATGCAAGGGTCTTTTTGATGCATAGATGGTGAGGTCCAGGTGGGTATCCCCCCGGGCTCCGAAAACAATTTGCTTTTGTCCATTTTGGTACACAGGCCCGTCACAAATAATCCAAAGATCTGACCGCAGCAAAGGAGCGTACTTATCCAGAATTTCATTGAGGTGGGAAGAACCTGCTTCTTCTTCTCCCTCAAAGAAAAATTTCAAATTGACCGACGGTTGCAGGCCACTTTTGATGATGGCGCCATACGCATTGAGAATGGCATCGATTCCTGCTTTATCGTCGGAAGCACCTCGCGCATAGATTCTCCAATCAGGATTATATTTATCATCACTGGGATACGGTATATTGACGCCACTTTGATCAATGGCAGCACTGAATAATTTCGGGTTGAACGGTGCCAAATCATTTGCCCATTGTGCGGGATTCACGGGTTGGCCATCGTAATGAGCATAAAAAGTGAAAGTTTGTTTAGCACCCGGCACTTTCACTTCACCGTAAACGACAGGAGGCATCTCAGCGGCTGGGCCGGTAAGTAGTTGCAGATTTTGTATACCTCTTTTGTTCATCATATCCATCACGAAAAGCGCGTTCTTCTTAATATTCTGACTGTCCTTGGCAACGTTTGGGATGGAAAGGAGTTTTACAAACTCCCCAACGATGTCATTGGCATTAGCCTCTCTGAATTTCCTGATAACCAAAATTTCTGGTGTTTGAGCCAGGGCAAATTGACACATCAGAGTAGAAAGGAAGAATAACTTCTTCATGAAATGGATTTGGAGTGTGAAGGGTGAGACTAATGAACTAAAATCGAATATACGAAGTCTAGGGTCTCCCTCTTCTAAAATCGTCGATTTGGAAGTCATCACCAAACCATAAAATTGTTACTACCAGAAAGGTCCGTCACAACAAATTACTGGTTAAGGGACAATAATGCAAACAAAAACATTTTTCTAATATTGTAAACCCAAAACCGCAAAAGTTATTTAGGATGTGCCGGTTCAGACATGTGTGCAGAGATACTCCACTAAGAGAAGCCGAAATATTGATTAAATTGAATAAAGGTTATTGAAAGGAATTATAATTGAAAATATAAAAACGATCAAGTCATGCCAATTTCGATTACCAAGGCAGATTTTGCACCGCAACTTTTCATTCCGAGTGGAGTTAGGAATGTCGATTTCTATGTAGACGGATTAGGTGCAACTGAGCTCAGGCGATTTAGCAATGATGACGGTTCGGTTCACGTTGTTGAATATGCATTGGGTGGATCTTTATTTCATCTACATGAAGAGAAGCCTTCAGACGGCCATTATGATCCCGTTGCCACAAATGGAGTGACTGCCCTGGTAGGCGTATTCGTAGATGATGTGGATGGACTGATGAACCAGGCTATTAAAGCCGGCGCAACCCTGGTCAAGGAAGCGCAGGATTATGAATATGGTTATCGCCAGGGGGAAATAAAAGATCCTTTTGGCCATATCTGGCTGATCGAAAAGAAGATTGACTGAGAAAGGTCAAGGTCTATTTCGCATTTGTCGGAAAATCTTACCAGTTCCGCCAAAGAAAACTTCAATTGATTTTATTTTTCCGTCGCTAAACCTAAAGTATTCCGTATTGCGTAATTTCTTATTCGACACAGTAGTGAGTTCATACAACACAAAAGCATCATTCAAGACTTGCTACTGATCATCAGGGTAGTGCCAGTCCATTCCTTGATAGAATTTTAGGAACTCATTGGATCAGAACTGCACTCATTACCCTGCATGGGTTTATGCTTCTAATCATGGCGATTCGGGTTTTGAAGAATTGAAAATCCTTTGAAGATCTTAGATCAGACCAAACCCCCTTGACAAAAGCATATAAAGTCCCCACAAAAAAATGAGAGTCAAAAAAAGCAACTCTTTCCATGGTTTTTTTGGAAATGCCTGTACGCCGTAAGACATAATTTTGATTGGAGAAATGGGAGGCTTTGGCGACTTATCTTCTGGCAATGGATCTGAAAACCGATGAAAATAGACTTGAATGAGAGTAGCTCCAATGTATACGCCTGTAATAAAACTAAGGTACTCCATAGATTTGGAAAGAAATAGGAGTGTGACAAGAAGAGCCAATACTAGCAGAATGACATTGTCAAAATACTTAGTTGCACTGGCTTTTTGGCCGTATGATTTATCAAGCTGTTTTCGCCTTACCTCATATCTTACGAAAAAGAAAACATAAAACTTGATTAAGGCCTGCAATACAAACAAGGTCATTAGAATTTTTAGAATTGTCGATGACATATTTCAAGAGAGTTAAGATCAATAATAAATTTCTATAAGCTGTTCACTTCAAAAGACTGGATGAAATGTTGCGCTCCGGCGCCAAAATAGGTTACAAATTTGCAATCAATACAATTTTGCCGTCTTAGGTTTATAGGGAGTCTCAAAAACATTTGCACCCTGCACTTTCAGTTTTCTCCTATACACTTTATTTCCGCAACTCACATACAACGTATCAAAATGCGCTCCGCCAAAACAACAATTGGAAGCCTGTCCGGAAGGAAGCGGCAGGATCGCATTTACCCTGCCTGTTTGGTCTAAGACTTGAATGCCAACTCGGGTCGTAACATAAATTCGCCCGTCCCGATCGCAACGCAGGCCGTCAGGCCACGCATTTTCATCTGTATCGGGAACATATAACCATCCATATTTTTGTTTATTTATGAGTGTGCCATCGGGCAAAATAGTATAGATCCAGATCCAGTGAGATGCGGATTCTGCAATGTACAATTGCGTCTGGTCGGGACTGAGCGCAATTCCATTTGCAAATTTCAATCCGCGGTCGACGATGATTTTTTGTCCGCCAGGTCGAATGAGATAGATATTGCTCGGGTTTTGGATTCCATCCGGGGCAGTTACATATATATTCCCGTTATGTCCAACGACAAGGTCATTTCCTGCAATACTATCTGCGATAACGATTTCCTTTCCTTTAGTATCGTAACAGATTATTTGTTTTGTAGCTCCCGCGACAACATAACGTCTGCCATCTGGCCCAAAGGAGGTACCGCTTGCCTTCTTTGAATCCAAATCCATCGCTATTGGTTTGCCATTATTGGAAATCTTATAAGTTTTTGAATTAGGTATGTCCTGGAAGAACACCTCTCCCGTTTCATCTGCGCTCGTACCTTCCGTAAACTTATAGCCATCACCAACGAGCTGCCAGGTCTCACCGGAAATCAGGATATCAACCAGGAATTGATTTTTGGAATTGCCCGCAGCAACAGGTCGGGGCCAATCCTTCCAAAGCCAACGCATGGCTTCAGGAAATATGGCAGCACCGTGCAGGCCATTATGTCCGCCTTCTCCCCACGAATGCTTCACCTCGTAACCGGCGAAAGCCAATGCACGTTCCATAGTTTGATTAGCCATCCACCAGTCCCCCGTAAAATTGTTCAAGTCATTTGAACCATCCTGCAGGTAGATCCGAATGGGCTTGGGTTCATATTTGCGAACGAGCGTGGGATATCTTTCTCCTCCACGAAGTCCAACATAAGTTCCAATCGCACTGAACACGCGTGAGAATTCCGAGGGCCTCTCCCATGCAGCGGTAAATGCACAAATTGCCCCACTACTTGATCCGCCAATGGCCCGATCATTTCCATTTTGGGAGAGGTGAAGTTGTCTCCCATCGGACGTTTTCAGTTTCTCAACTTCCGGAAAGACTTCTTCTAAAAGAAACCGCGCATAGGCATCCCCGAGACCATCATATTCAAAGCTTCTGTTCATTCTGTCAAACGCTGAATCGGCATTGGCGGCAGGAATATGACCTGGCGAAATGAATATGCCAATGGTCGTAGGCATTTCTCCCTTATATATCAGGTTGTCAAACACCGTGGGAGCATTCCAATCAACCCTGTCCTGATTGACATACACGCACGCCGGCTTGTCTGGTTTGTATTGGGAGGGAACATAAACCCAATAATCGCGAACAGTTCCTGGAAAAATTTTTGAATTGCTCAGCGATAGCTTTATCAATTCTCCTTTAGGTACCCCAGGTTGTTCAATGGATGCAGAGTCAATAGGATATTTTTCGGCGGGTTGTTGCGAACGAGAAAGAAAAGGAAGAACAAGCATCAAAAGGGAAAAAAATTTTTTAATGGGAAACCGGTGCTTCCGACAGTAGGATGGCCTCATGGTGGCTGTTTATGAAAAGTTAATCCTTTTCTCTTAGCAGACCAGATTCGTCTTGAGACAAAATGTTCTTAAAATGAAAACTTGCACGATTTGCTGGCTTTCGCTAAACACAACTTCGATCGGATCAAAGGACCTTTATTACATCTGTATCTCAGAATCAAAGAGAAGAGCATTGGCGAACTGACTATTCTGATCTCAAACTCTTCGCCGGCCTTGCTATCGCCGCCTTTACCGATTGAAAGCTTACGGTTATAATGGTAATTAACAGCGCTCCGCCACCAGCCGCTACAAAAATCCACCAGGGCAAATCCGTCCGGTATTGGTAATTCATCAACCAATTACTCATGAAATAATATGCTATCGGCGAAGCGATTAATAATGAAATCAAAACAAGAGAAACAAAATCTTTGGATAATAATTTCCAGAGATTGAAAACCGTTGCTCCAAGTACTTTTCTTACCGCTATCTCCTTTGTTCTCTGTTCAGCAACGAAGGACGCCAAAGCAAATAAACCAAGACAGGAAATAAAAATGGCAAGCACTGTAAACACTGAAGCCAAATTTCCGATGCGCTCCTCGTCCCCAAATTTTTTTGCGTATTCCTCATTGGCAAATTCGTACTCAAATGGTTGCCTCGGATTGTATTTCTTCATCACGTTTTCAATCTTGCTCAACGCCTCATGTGAACTGACTGAAGCATTAATTTTTATGTTGAGCAATCCACCATTATTCCCTCTAACTATCCGAAATAACGAAGGACGCACGGGTTCATAAGGCGATTCCATGATAAAGTCTTTTACTACGCCGACTACATTGAAAGCAACACCATCGTTAAAAGATATTTTCTCTCCAATCGGGTTGCTGAATCCCATATATCTAACGCAACTTTCATTGAGAATGAAGGCAGCGGAATCAGAAGGAAAAGCTCTTGAGAAATCCCTTCCTTCAACTACTTTCCATCCGATCACTTTTCCGAAGTCGACAGATACCGAATTCATGGGAAAATCGTTCGAAGTACCCGGAGGTTTCCCTTTCCACGACATACCACCGTTAGAATTGTATACTGCTGTAAGAGGAGTTCCTGACTCAGCAATCTCGTCAACAGCTCCCGTACTTTTCAAATCGTTGCGGATAGCATCAAAATGACTGCGAAGATCATACATGTGCATTTTCACCGTAACAATTCCATTACTATTATATCCGACCGGTCTATTTTTTGCAAATAGAATCTGTCTGAAAATAACAACCGTACCAATGATTAACATGACCGATACGGTAAATTGAAGTACGACCAGGACTTTGCGGGGGAGAGTGGAGAATCTTCCAGCAACAAAAACTCCTTTAAGAACTTTTACAGGCTTAAATGAAGACAAATAAAATGCTGGATAGCTACCGGCAACCAGACCCGTAAAAAATACAAAGCACATTGAGATTATCCAGAATGCTGGCCTGGCTAACGGCAATGTTATGCTCTTGCCGGCAATTAAATTAAATGACGACAGAGATAGCTGAACAATAAAAATGGATACGAAAAAAGAAACAAGTGAAATAATTATGGACTCTCCGAGAAATTGACGGATCAATTGTCCGCGTGCTGAACCGACTGCCTTGCGAACACCTACCTCTTTGGCTCTCTTTTGGCTTTGAGCTGTAGACAAATTCATGAAATTAATACAAGCCAGGAGCAGAATAAATGCTCCAATAATT
This sequence comes from Bacteroidota bacterium, assembly GCA_003175695.1. GTDB lineage: Bacteria > Bacteroidota > Bacteroidia > Chitinophagales > Chitinophagaceae > Puia. The sequence continues at coordinate 45,478 of PSRA01000180.1, forward strand.
CCAAACCACCATACATACTTGATTCTTCCACCCGTGTTCACTCCATTATCAAATTCGCTATACAAATGCCATTTACTCATTGGTTGCAAAAAAAGCTCGGGCTTTGCAATCCTCTCACCATTCCTGACATTATTCAATTTTTCATCCTTGATCTTTGATGATGCAGACTTCAAGTCGGCCCCTTCGGTTAGCTGCACCAAAACCTGAAGAAAATTACGGCCCCATGGATTGTCCATTTGCTTCAAATAGGGAACAATCTTTGTTTTCAATTCCCATGTAGTGATAAATTGCTGATCAGCAAACGTAGAATTGAAGGGCATATCCTTATATATGCCGCTAACTTTTGCCGGAATATTCTCAACGGTAATCATTTTATTGATTGGATCATCATTTCCGAAAATAGCTCGGGCAGAAGATTCAGATAGAAATATTGCATCAGGTTCTTTCAATCCATCCAGAGTACCTTTCAACATTTTCAAATCAAGCATGGCGGGTGCTTGCGACTCAACGTATAATCCCTTTTGAGAAAAAGACTTGTTACGATATGCCAAAACGGAGTTGGCCCAGTTAAGGATCGTAACAGCCTTAAAATCATCTTTGAACTTAGTGCGGAGGTCTTCTGCCAGTGGTAAAGGCAAACCGTCCCAGGTATCAATTTTTCCGTTTTGATGGATATTTTGCATCACCGAAGCAATGCGGTTAAAATTCTTGTTGTCCTTATTGAACGATATTTCATCCCATATCCACATGCCGATCAACATTGTAACGGCTATGCCCACCGCCAGACCGCTGATGTTGATGACAAAAGAAGTCTTATTCTTCAACAAATTTCTCCAGGTTGTCTTGAAATAATTTCCAAACATTTGAGTCAATTGATTATTATGTCAGGAGATGTTACTTTGAGGCCAATTGGTGCTAAAAATCAAGTAAAAAATATGCCAGCATTCTGATTCAATGACACTCAACCGATTGCAGAAAAATTTTCAATTAGAAGTGTGCGGATTTATTACAGCTAATGTACGAAAGACGTATATGTCAGAGAACAGCGGGGGTCAGAGAAGCGCAGAGGCTCGCCGATCATTGGCGAGCCTCTGCGCGAAGGATTTTTATGCTCTTAAAAAGACAAATCATTTTGTCATTGTCGCTGCGTTAATCGGAGCCCGATCAAGATATTGGATCACTCTGTCAATTTTATCATTTGCATCATAATGCGTGTCAGTATGAATCCACTGGCTCATTTTTTTCCCTGTTTTATATTTAGCAGTTACAGCATACCAACTTAACAACCAAATACCAGGCGCCTCAACGCTTTGAGGTTGGTTGACTTTTATCGGCAACCAAATTTCATTTACGAAAGTGATAGAGTCTATCACCTGCCCTCTCCTTTTCTTCCAATATGCGGTAATCGCTTGTTTCCCCGCTACACTGTCTCCATTATTCCAAATGTAAACAGCATTGTCTGCGAACGAATTCATCCAAGAGTCTATATCGCCAGAAGAAAGGGCCGCGAGGCCTTTTTTGCCAAGCTCTGCATACTTGGCATCTGCAAATTCGGCCGGCTGAGGTTTTGCGGGAGCCGCAGCTACTGAATCCTTCACTTCGGCTTTTTCGGTGGACGATTGATTTGAACACGAAAACAATAAGCAGGAGCTTAAACCCAAAAGCAGTACTTTTTTCATACTTGAAAATTTTAGAGGTTAAAAAATGAAAGGAAAAAAATATGCGTGGAGTAAAGGCAGGCGACTAATTACTAAAAGTAAGATTTCTCTGGCAAAATCCATAATTGTTTTGAGGCGTGCGAGCTTGGACCATGTCCCTTGCGCTGCATGTCAGTGGTGCACAGCAAGCATGAGCGCTTTGCTTGGCCCTTTTTGTCTTTGCCCAACGAGAGATGACAACGTATTCTTTAGCCAGTCCGTTTGCACCGATCCGATCACGTTACGTCCGCATTATAACCAGGGGGCCAGAGTCTAATCTTTCCAAAAGGTCATTTTCAAAAGCGGGGAATATTTTGCGAAATTCTTCTATCATGCATCCAGGTTAGTTAAGTAATTTTTTGGTCAGACTGCCCGTCTACAATCTTCATGACAACCAATGGACCATTGGCCACAAAGAATTGTGACTTTTAAGATGCTTCAAAAATCCCGGTTCAAAAATTACTCCGACTTCAATACATTTACCGGATTAGCAAGCGCTGCTTTCAATGTCTGGAAGCTGACAGTTGTTATTGCAATCAAAATGGCAATTAGTCCGGCTGAAGCAAATATCCACCAGCTCGCCTCAATCCTGTAAGTATAATTTTGTAGCCATCTATGCATCATCCATTTTGCAATCGGGAATGATAGTACGCACGATATTATGACAAGCCTGATAAAATCCTTGGATAAAAGTACGGTAAGATTTGAGGCTGTCGCGCCGAGTACTTTTCTTATTCCAATTTCTTTAATTCTTTGCTCGGCCATATAGGCGGCCAGACCAAATAAACCAAGGCAGGAAATAATTATTGAAAGCACCGCAAACACTCCGGAAATCTTGCTCATCATCAATTCGTTCAAAAATAGTTGGTTGAATTGCTCGTCAACAAACTTGAACTGTAATGGGAATCCTGGATTGTCTTTTTTAAGAACATCCTCAATTTTTGCAAGCGCGCTCTGCAGATTCGCAGCTGATTTTACTCGAACATAAACGAGATTTTCATATTCCGGGGGCCTGCAAAAAAATATTGCCGGACCTGGGTTGTTGTATACGTTGCCAAAAACAAAATCATCTACTACTCCGATCACCGTGACATTTTCGAGCTGACCGTGTTGCAGGTCGCGCGGCGATTGCATAATCTTCCCAACCGCATTGTCCTCACCCATTAATTTCTCCATCGATTTTGTGATGATGATATTGGAATGATCAATAACTCCGCCGGGATCAAAATCTCTTCCATGGATCAGGTGCATTCCGTATGTTGACATAAATTCGGAACTCACTTTCCGGAAAGGAATGCTGACGTTGTTATCGCCGGTCTTTCCATTCCAGGTAAACCCATTGTCAGTGTCACCACCATAGATCATTTCATGACCCGCCATGGCAGCATTTTCTACCAAACCTGTACCTAAAAGATCATTTTTGATCGAACTGAAATTCCCGGCTATATCGTGCTGCATGTTCATTTCAATCAACCTATTCTTATTAAAACCCAGCTTCCTCTCTTTTACATGCCTTATCTGCAGAAGAATAATAATTGTGCTAATTATGAATATGAGCGATACTGTAAATTGAATTACAACCAATGATTTACGGATAAATGCGGCACTCCCGGTCTTGATTTTCAAGCCTTTTAAAACTGCAATTGGCTTAAAGGAAGATAAATATAACGAAGGATAACTCCCAGCTACCAACCCACAGATTAAAATAATAGTGGCCAGTGCGAGTATATGGATTGGCGTTAACGCGAATGTCAATTGCTTTTGCACAATTTGGTTAAACGCAGGAAGCGCCATTAAAATCATTACGACGGCCAGAATTCCTGCTAAGACTGACATGCAGAGAGCTTCCACTAAAAATTGAGCGATCAATCTCTTCTTATCCGAACCAAGTACTTTTCTTACTCCCACTTCTTTTGCGCGTTTTTCACTTCTCGCTGTTGACAGGTTCATGAAATTTATACACGCGATAAAAAGAATAATCCATCCAATGACGGAAAGCATTCTCACATGATCAATCTGGCCGCCGCCGGTTTGCCGGCCATTTACAAATTCGTTGCGAAGATGCCAATCTCTCATAGGAAATAAAAATGAATGACTTTTCTGGCTTGCGTCTTTTTGAGGAATATAATTATAAAGTTGATTATTTACTACGGCGAGGTCTGCCCGAGGATCAAGCTCAACATAGGTCGTAGGACCATAACTTACCCAGCTTGGTGGCTCGGTTACTTGATAAGGAGCTATCCATTCAAATTGCAACGATGAATTTTGTGGTATATCACGCAAAACGCCAGAAACAATGTAATCTTGATTGTTGTTCATTCGCACAGCTTTGCCAATGATATTCTTTTCTGTTCCCAATATTTTCTTTGCTGCTTTCTCTGTGAGGACTATGGAATATAATTGGGTAAATGCATTCTCGGCACTTCCATCTGTGAATTGTAGAGTGAACATGGTAAAAAATGAAGAATCCGCAAACCTTCCCAGCGAATACACTGAATGCTCCCCGCTACTAAAAAGTGCGTTTACTGATGCATCGGAAATTCGGCATGCATTGGCAATACCGGGAATTTCTTTTTTTATCGATGACGCCATCATCCTGGGCGAAGACCAATTACTAAATACAGTTCCGTCGATGTTTTGATTATTGAGTACTGTATAGAGCCTGTCTTTTTTTGGATACATGTGATCGAAACTAAACTCATCTTCGGCCCAAAGAAAAATAAGCCCCGCACATGCCATTCCGATAGCCAATCCAAGAATATTCAGCGCACTGAAGGTTTTATTTTTCCAAAAATTGCGAATGGCGTTGAAATAGTTTTTGATCATAAAGACTTATGAAATTTCTGAAATAAATAGTAAGTGTCGATTAACGGCAGTGAAGATTGTTCAATTAAAATGCCGTATTACAAAGAGTTTATTTACAAGAAGAAAAAGCGATAATCCAAACAAGGATCGTTCGGTTTTGATACAATTAATGTCCGTTTTAGCTTTCCAGAAAGAGGGCTTCTAGCACTCCTATACCTATTTGTCCTTATTTCCTTTTTGCCTTTAATAATTTAGCATAGTCGCGAACAGATGTCAAGAGTTTCTCAGCTTCAATCTCTGCTGTCTTCTTTCGGCCTTTGTCACTGAGAATAGCATCAATCAATTTTTCATTATCAAAATAATAGCGACCCTGAAACGTCTCATCAAGTTTAGAATAATCCAAACTTTGCGTCGTGTCATTTATGTGGTAATTGCTTTCCGTTGTCAAAACAAAAACAAGCTTGTTATTGTCGAAATAGTACCCATTTTCTATTACACGATTTGAAAGTCCCACCCATTCCACAATCTTTCGCAAAGTGTCGTCCTGATAATAGCCTTTTAAGCTTCCTCCATTATCAGTTGCATTACCCAAAAAATCTTCGCTATTATCGATAGTGACTATCTTATAGTGGTTAAATGCGTTTATTTTTTGATAAACTTTTCTGATTTTCAAAATCGAATTGTTTTTATCATCGGCACTCTGTCCTAGTACAAATTGAAGGAAAAAGAGAGACAACAATGCTAGTGATAAAGTTTTTGGATTTATCATATTTGAAGTTCGCTAAAATAAATTGGCGGTGCACACTGACCAAAAAATGCCGATTTGTTATTACCCAAATGGCGGACAAGTGGACAAGATTCAAGACATCTACATTTTAAATTTAATGTTAATGGCTCGGTTTTGCAAGTGTTCGTTATTTAATCAAATTTCTCAACTCATTTTGCAGATATGTTGAGAAACTTGTCGCCCAACCAGGGAATTAAGATTATTGTTGATGCATTTAAAAATTGAATCAAATCAAGCATGCTGCGGCTGATCTCATCATTAACGTATGCAATTATTGAGGTGATTAGTATAGTGTGCAATATGATGCCAGTGCCAAATAAGACGGCGATGCCTCGTCTGGAAAGTGCGCCCTTACCAAAACAAACTTTACTCACCCATAAAAAAGAAGGTATAAAAACTAAGAGAGCAGTGAACAGGCCTGGATTATATTCTCGTGTTACTAAAGCCTGCACTATGTGGGCAATTGCATTTGTAATAATCACACTGTATA
>PSRA01000064.1 GCA_003175695.1 Bacteroidota bacterium
TCCGCCCAGGTAAACACGGTTGAGTTTGGTCAAAATCGTCTTCAATTCAAGAAATTTAAGTGGAAATATTACCAAACGCCCAATTTCAACACTTATTTCAATCAGAACGGCAATCCCATCGCCAAATATGTCGCTCAGTTAGCCGAAGAAGAACTGGCAGGTATTGAGCAATTTGTTGAATACGGTTTGCAACGCCGCGCCAATATTGTCCTTTACAATAGTTACAATGAAATGGAACAGTCCAACATTGGATTGAACCTCGACTGGCAAACTACCGGCGGTATCACCAAGTTGGTGAACAATAAAATGATCATTTATTATACCGCCGATCATAACAAATTGCGCCTTCAGGTGCGCCAGGGTATTGCCAGGGTGTTAGTCGAAAATATTCTCTTTGGCGACGACCTGGGAGAGTTTGCAGCCAACCAAACCTTACTTGACCTTCCCCAATGGCTCACGGATGGCTATATAGAATACGTAGCCGAAAACTGGAACACGGATCTGGACGATCAATTGAAGTCCGCAATACTATCAGGCCGGTACAACAATTTTTACAACCTTGCTTTCGAGAAGCCTAACCTTGCCGGCCATGCGTTTTGGTATTATTTTGCCCGGCGATACAAAAAAGAAAATGTCACCTATTTCCTATACCTCGCGAGAGTTTACAGAAATCTGAACAATGCCTCACAAAGGATAGCAAAAAAAAAGTTCAAAGAAGTGTTGAAGGATTTCATGGATGAAGAGTTGGAAAGGTATTCAAAGGATATAAGGGGCCGTCGGAATTTTCCAAAGGGAACCATATCTGTCGTCGAAGAGGTTAATGACCGTAAGGACTTCTTTCATTTTTCTCCCAACCCAGCGCCTAAGAGCCAGACTTATGCCGTAGTAGAATGGAGAAAAGGCCAATACTCCGTCGTGCTTCACGAGAATTTCGTTAACAGAAAAGTCCTTTTAAAAAACGGAGTTCGCACCAACAATAAGCTGGCAGATCCAAATTATCCATTGTTAGCATGGGACCCAAAAGGAACAAGATTGGCGGTTGTCTATTATAAAGAGGGAAAAATACGGCTATTCGTATATGATATCGTTTCCAAGTATAAGCGTGTGGTAACTGACCTAGACGAATTTGACCAGGTGCAGAGTATGAGTTACATGCTGGATAACAACACGCTTCTGTTCAGTGCTGTTAAAAAAGGTCAGTCCGATATCTTTGTTTACAAAATTGAAGAGGGAAGCCTCGAACAAATAACCAACGATGTGTATGATGACCTCGATGCTTCCTTTGTTGCCTTCCCCAGCAAGAGCGGCATCATCTATGCTTCCAATCGTCCATCTGCAACTGCTCCAACGGGTGATACCGTGCTGCCATCCAGAAACCGTTTCAATATTTTCCTGATTGATAACTGGAACAGAAGCGAATACAAACAAATTTCGCAGCTCACGCATATGAAGTTTGGAGATGCCCGTTTTCCGATGCAATACAATAATTTTCACTTCACATTTATAAGCGATGAAAGCGGTATTGCTAACCGTTATGCGGGTTTCTTTACTACACATAAAGCCGGCATCGATACTGTTTATCGGATAGGTGATGAAGTGATGCATAATCCTGAATACAGGGAACTGGATTCTGTGCTGAGATCACAAAACAAAACAGAACCCGATAGCATTTACACTTTTGCTATCACCAATGATTCTTCCTACGTATTTGCGTTGACCAATTACCAAAGTGGATTGAAAGAAACGAAGATCGCAGGCGATGCAGGCCAGGTGAGTGAGGTGAGACAGGAAGGCGATCTCAAATTCCTGTATAAACTTAAAGTAGACGAATCTGCCTTAAAGAAAAGAAATATCAATCCACGTCAGACGGACTTCCGAAAGCAAACTGTCGCGGCGGCCCAATTATCAAGCGGACAAGCGCTGCATTTCCAGCAAAAACCCTCTACTGACACAACCAGTAAAAAACAGGATTTCTTTGAAAGTGAATTTGAAAAAGAAAAAAAAGATAGTGTTGCTTCAAAACCATCCTCGTTTGAACAAGTGCCCAAAGAAGAACCGATGTTGAAAAAAGCCAAGTTGTACAACTACAGACTGAAATTTTCTGCGGACAATTTCACGGCCGGTTTCAACAATGATGTGCTGGTCAACCGGTATCAACCGTATACTGGATCACTGCCAATTCAGCTGGGTGGTGCGCAGGCTTTCAATGCCATGTTCAAGGCTTCCGTTTTTGACCTTTTTGAAGATATTCGTTTCACCGGGGCCATGCGACTACCCTTGTTTGGAGGAAGCGGCGCTGTCGGGCTGAGCAACACAGGGACAAATGTATTTGTGCCCGCCAGTTCATCTTTTTTTGATGGCAGTGGCGAATGGTATGCCAGAGTTGATTACCTAAAAAAACGTACCGACTATTCTTTGCTTTATTACCGGAGAACAGATGTAGGTTCAGTGCCGGTGGAAGGTGGCGGAATACAATCGCAATTCGCGGCTAAATCTTTCGAGAATTTATTTCAGGCCGTTATCAAATATCCATTTGATAAAGTAAGAAGCCTGCGCTTTTCTTTTGGTGTCAGAACAGACAGGGTGGTAGTAAGACCGGGTGACGATCCCAACCTTGACACATTTGCCTTGAAGCAAGGCGATATCAACAAGCAAACCTTTGCTGTAACCCGCCTTGAATATGTGTACGATAATGCTATACTCAAGGCAACCAATATTTGGAATGGATTAAGGTACAAGTTTTATATCGACTTCAATACACAATTAAATCAGCCCCAAACCGCTGAAGGTAGAAAAATGTTCAATTTCGGATTTGATGCGCGCAACTATCTGCCTATCTATAGGAATTTTATCTGGGCATTGCGAGCGGCAGGAGATTTTTCCTGGGGTAATCAAAAGATCATTTATTACCTCGGTGGGGCAGATGGCGAGATGTTCCCCAAGGCATCACACACACCTACGCCGGCGCCTGATCAAGATTACGCTTATCAATCCCTGGCTGTCAACATGCGTGGATTCAATCAAAACGTAGCCAACGGAAACAATGCAGTTGTTATTAACAGTGAGCTGCGCTTCCCTGTTTTCACTACCTTATTCAACAAGCCAATCAACAATGCATTCCTTCGCAATTTTGAACTGCTGCAATTTTTCGACTTAGGGACTGCTTGGAATGGAGCTTATGACAAGATTGCAAGACCTACTGTTCACTATACCGATCCAAATAATCCAAACGTAGAAGTGCTCATAAAGGCCGGAGGCATTGGACCTTTTGTTGGCAGTTATGGATTCGGTGCCAGAAGTACAATTCTTGGATATTTTTTACGTCTCGACCTGGGATGGGAAATGAACGGTTTCTTCAGAGGCAGCCCAATCCTCCACTTCTCCATGGGCGTTGATTTCTAAAATCATTACTGGCAAAACAAAAGGCGAAGCCGTTCGACTCCGCCTTGAAAAACCAACACTCAGTCTCAGAGGAAGCAGCAGGCCATTTCAAATCCAGGCCAGCTGAAGCGTCTTATTGTACTTTATCAGTATATCCAGATCAGAAAATACCTCCATTGTTTCTTCGTAAAATTTCCAAAAACCAAACGCACCCGACTTTAGTACAGGTCGATGATATAGCCACACGACGCAGACCGTGCCGGCCATCAGGAAGCGATGCCATATTCGGCTAATCATAGCTGATAGCCTGCTTTTTCGTTTGAAAAAATACCGAAGCGTATGCGCCTGAAAGGCGATATGGTAGTCTTCATCCTGCAGAATCTGCAAACAGATTTTTTTTAACAGATTTGATTCCGTCGCCTGGTATAAAGCCTTGTAATAAATCTTGGCTATGATTTCGGCAATAACCAAAATAAAAATCGTGTTTTCCAGCCCTGCCAGTTTCCTGAGCCATCTGAAAATATTGTCCACCCAATGTTCACGAATCCTGGGAATGCCTTCACGATCCATGAACTCACCGAGGACACATGCGTGCTTTTGTTCTTCCCGGATAAATAATCGAATTGTATCCATATAGACGGGATCGCCCATCTTCTTCGCAAATGCAAAGAGATGTTTTCCTTCCGATTGCTCTCCCTTTTGAAACTGTTGGATGGAAGACAAGATTCTGGCTTTTTCAAGTTGGGTAAGGTGAACCGGGTCATTCCAGTCCAATCCCTCAAAATGAGAACTGTTCGCTGTAAAATATGATCTCCATTTTTCGTAGCTCATGGTGGTAGATAGTTTCTAGTTAAAACTTTTCGCAATTCTTTTGATGGCGAGGTACATCAAGGTCATAAAGATGGAAAAACATAAAATGATGGACCAGGCATACCGGTAGGTGTATGGATGAACTAAGATGTCCAAAGCATCCCCCAATAATTGAAAGGGATTGGCAACAACGTCCCAACTATTGTACCTAAGCCATCTTCCTATGTACACGCCGAATGCATTGAGGCACATGATGGGATAAACGAAAAGATGTTCCGGCAATTTTGGAATAAGGTATCCTACCATTTTTTCCATCTGCCGAACCGATAAAATACCCATCACGAGCCCATTCCAAGCAAATGAAAAGATCAGGAGCAGACTGAACCAGACAGGAACAACCGGATGGCTGACCGAATCAATTAAATGAAAAAGGTCGGTTATGATGTAAAAGGAGTTCGGAATAAACAACAGCCATACGATGAAAAGGAAAACAAAAATCAGTTTTGACTTTTTCCAAAATGAATTAGCGTGTAGCTTCCTTGTGATCAAATACGGAACGCAGGCGAGGAATAAGTTCCAGACTAAAGAAAGAAAGGTAATCCTGCCGGTATATAATATCCTAATGAATACCAGCAGACAACTAAAAGCTGTGGACATGACCAGGAGTTGATCAATATCGTCAATTCTCCTTATGCCTCCTTGAGGTAAGACGGTATGCGATTTCCAATTCATATTATTTTGGGAATAAAGATGAACAATCCGATGATCGCCGATGCAATGGACGCTATTAAGACTGCACCAGCAGACATATCTTTTATGAAACGGATCTCCTGGTTTCTCTCCTGCGAAATAAAATTCATGATCCGCTCTATGCAGGTATTAAACATCTCAGATATCCATACGAGGGCGACAGCAATGGTTAGGGCAATAGCTTCGCTATGGGATACATGAAAATACCAGGCTGCAATAATCACTGCAACGGTTGCAGCCAGATGAATGAGAGCATTCCTTTCAAATCTTGTAAAAATTCCGATTCCGTAAAAAGCACAACGAAAGCTCGCGGGCAGTTTCTGCCATGAGAATTTTTGTGGCTGCATATTTTTTATCTTTTTACTGTAAAAACATTTTCAATAGTTATGACACCATCCTTCACCAACGCAAGTGCTGGATAATTAAATAACTCGAAACAGCGGCAAGCAATAAGCAGGCCTGAATAAGAATGGCCGTGTTGAACCAGAGATTTCCAGGCTGAAGCCGCCTGTCATCGCTGCCACGGACTTTTAATAGCAGCGGCAGAAGAATGAACAACGCATTTAATAGAATTACTGCCAGTGGCCCGAAAAATATCCAACTTGTCTTGTGAAAGGCAAATAATTCATTGGACGCCTTCAGAAAAGAAGGCGCTACATTGTCATACAATGGAGAACTTCCAAAGAACACGCGGATTGACAAGGCTAGAAGAAAAATGCTGGCTGGTAACAGAAGAAATAATCCTGTCAGACTCAATGCCACTGATTTCATCCATTTTATTTTTGCTTGCATAAATTCTTATTCTTTAAAGTGCTTTGAAATTCAAAGTGAATAGGGAAAAAAATTATTTTACGTTCTTTATCATATTTTCCAGTGCCTCCAGGTGTTCAGTGAAAGCTTTTTGTCCCGCTTTTGTGATAGAATAGGTCGTATTGGTTTTGCGACCAATAAATCCTTTGTGAATCTTGATATAACCATTTTCCTCCAGGTTCGTAAGGTGGGAGGCCAGGTTGCCATCCGTTAATTCCAGTAGTTGTTTCAAGTCGTTAAAGTTTACTTCGTCATTCACGAGCAAAACGCTCATGACGCCCATCCGAATTCGGCTGTCAAAAATTTTATTTAGATTTCCAATCGGGTTCTTCATGCTGCTTATCAATTGCTGGTACGCTCATATTTCCACCACATGATAATTCCATAAATTATATGCAAAATACCAAAACCAAAAGCCCAGAAATAAATTGAATAACCCTTTACCCAGAGGCTGACTAATCCCAACAATAATTCTCCGTAACCCAGATAGCGCACTTCGCCCAGGGTATATTTACTCGCGTGAATCAATGCAAGACCATAAAACACGAGAGAACAGGGAGCCACTAATTCAAAATAGCCCATCTGCATCATGCGCAAAAGCACCAAACCACCGGCAATTAACGGTAGCATGGTATTCCACATCAAACGCTTGGCTACAAACCCCCACATTGGTACACCTTTTCGAGTACTCCTGATATAAGTAAAAATAAACGCTAAGATCAATGCTGCAGCAAATGTGAAAATGGCAATCTGTAATAACTGGTGAAACAAAACATTGTCCCCGTATTTAAAAAAGTACTCACCCCTGGTGGCTGGATTTTTAAAATCCTCCTTGAGGCCAGGATTGGTCGAGATCGTTTCATTGGCATATTTGGCAAGAATGTGGTGAGCGTAACCCGCGCCGACTAATGCGCAAATTCCTGCCGCTATCCCACTCCAGCCGCTTAGACTGATGAAACGCGAAGAGCGTTCCATCATTTTTTTGATGTCGTGTAACGCTTCCAAAGAGGATGTTTCACTATTCATAAAAGTACTTTGAATTACAAAGTAAATTAAATTTTAAGTACCCTCCAAATTTTAATGATGTGATATTTCACGCAAAGGCGCAACGTTAGCACGCTGTTAGCTTTGCGCCTTTGCTCCCCCCTCGCCTCTTTGCGTGAAACAAAAAAATCCATAAATTTCGCAAATGCCAGAAAAATACATTCTCTCCCTGGACCAGGGAACCACCAGCTCAAGAGCTATTCTTTTTGACCATTCAGGAAATATTGTTAGTCTCGCGCAAAAAGAATTTAGACAATTCTACCCCCAACCCGGTTGGGTAGAGCATGACCCGGAAGAAATCTGGTCCTCACAATATGGTGTACTCGCAGAAGCATTGGCAAAGAAAAATGTACCCCTTAGCCAGATTGCGGCAATCGGAATTACAAACCAAAGAGAAACGACGGTAGTTTGGGACAGAAAAACAGGCAAGCCACTTTATCATGCCATTGTCTGGCAAGACAGAAGAACAGCAGCATATTGTGACCAGTTGAAATTAGAAGGGCGGGCTAAGGTCATTCAAGAAAAGACGGGACTTATACTCGACGCGTATTTCTCGGCAACAAAATTGAAATGGATTCTTGACAATGTCGAAGGTGCAAGAAAAAAGGCCGAAAAGGGAGAACTTGCATTTGGCACCATCGATTGTTGGCTGGTTTGGAAATTGTCGGGTGGAAAATTGCATGTAACTGATATTTCGAATGCATCCCGAACAATGCTCCTAAATATCCATACAGGAAACTGGGACCAAGAGCTTTTGAAGATCCTCGATATACCTGAGTCAGTCCTGCCAAGAGTGGCAGCTTCCAGTGAAATATATGGAGAAACGGCTTCCATTTTTGCGCCCACCTCCGCTATACCGATCGCCGGAATCGCAGGTGACCAACAGGCAGCATTATTCGGACAATTATGTATTCAGCCTGGCATGGTAAAGAATACCTATGGCACAGGATGTTTCATGCTGATGAACACAGGCACTAAGGCAGTTGCTTCTAAAAATAATCTATTGACAACAATTGCCTGGAAAATAGGCGACAGGATTGAATACGCTTTGGAGGGAAGTATTTTCATAGCGGGTGCAGTGGTTCAATGGCTGCGCGATGGCCTTCAAATTATTCGTGAGTCAAGCGAAATCGAAACACTCGCTGCACAAGTGGAACAATCTGATGGCGTTTACATAGTCCCCGCCTTTGCTGGCATTGGAGCTCCTTACTGGAATCAATACGCAAGAGGCAGTGTTTTTGGCATGACGAGGGGAACGACCAACGCACACCTGGCGAGAGCCGCCCTTGAAAGTATTGCCTACCAAACATACGATGTGCTAAAAGCCATGGAGGCTGATTCGGGTATTCATATCCGTGAGTTAAGGGTAGATGGAGGGGCGACGGCCGATAATCTGTTGATGCAATTCCAATCGGATATCTTGCAAGTACCTGTGATCCGCCCCAAGACCTACGAAACGACTGCTCTTGGAGCAGCCTACCTGGCTGGATTGGCAGTTGGTTATTGGAAGAAAGTGGAGGAAATCCAGGAGCAATGGCAGGTTGATCGCAAATTTTTACCAGTCATGGATAAGGCAACCATCGCAGGACTACAAAAAGGATGGCAAAGAGCTGTCAAGGCCGCCGTCGCCTGGGCTGATAACAGGGATCAAGGACGTTAAGTTCAATTTATCATTCAAACTTCACTACCTGCAACATCTTGTCAATCGAAAGCCTATGAACAGGGAGCAAATGATTGGTCAGTTAGAATCTTTTAATGGCGAATGGGATATCTGCATCATCGGTGGGGGTGCAACCGGATTGGGTACGGCCGTAGATGCAGCATCCAGGGGATACAAGACTATCCTGCTGGAGCAATATGATTTTGCAAAAGGAACTTCATCCAGATCTACCAAATTAGTACATGGTGGTGTCCGTTATCTTCAGCAGGGAAATATCAAGCTCGTCCTGGAAGCATTGCACGAGCGGGGAAACCTGATGAAAAATGCGCCTCACCTGGTAAAAAACCAGTCCTTTATCGTTCCCAATTACAAATGGTGGGAAGGCCCTTATTATGGATTTGGTTTGAAACTCTATGATTGGATGGCGGGCCGGCTCGGCCTTGGATCTTCGCAATTACTTTCGCGGGAAGAGACGCTTGCGATGGCCCCCACACTGGATGGTGAAGGGCTGCGCGGTGGCGTGATATACCACGACGGGCAATTCGATGATGCCAGGTTGGCCCTGCATCTGGCCTGGACTGCAGCTGACCACGGCGCGGCAGTATTGAACTATTTCCCGGTAAGGAGTTTTGCAAAAGTTGCGGATGCTATTAAAGGAGTACAGGCACAGGATGTATTGAGTGGTAAAAAATATGAGATCAAAGCAAAAGCAATTATCAATGCAACGGGCGTTTTTACCGACATGGTTTTATCACTCGATAACCCCGATCACGAAACAATCATATCACCGAGCCAGGGTGTTCATATTGTGTTGGATAAAAAATTCCTTCCAGGCAAAGCGGCCATCATGGTTCCTCATACAGATGATGGCAGGGTGCTTTTTGCCGTGCCCTGGCATGGAAAGATCATTATTGGCACAACAGATACCCCCATCACAATCAGGAATGAAGATACTTTGCGTGAACCCAAACCGTTGCAGGAAGAAATCGATTTCATTTTGCATCAAATCGGAAAATACCTTTCGCAGGATCCAACCTACAAGGACATACGAAGTGTGTTTGCAGGTCTCCGGCCATTGGTAAAAAGCGACAGCAAAAAAACGGCGGAACTTTCCCGTGATCACCTGATCTCCGTTTCTTCGTCAGGATTGATCACTATCACCGGAGGAAAATGGACAACCTATCGGAAAATGGCTGAAGATGTTGTAGACAGCGCCATCAGGAATGCGGGATTGACCTCTCGCGAATGCATTACTTCAAGTTTGTCCATACATGGAGCAAAAGAGCAAACGGATTTTGAAAATCCTATGTACTACTATGGAACCGATAGTCGATTCATCGATTTCATCATAAAAGAAGATCCTTCTACCGGCATCCACATTCATGATCGTCTGCCTTACACCAAAGCTGAAATAATATGGGCTGCCCGTGAAGAAATGTGCATGACTGTCGAAGATGCATTGTCCAGACGAACGAGATCGTTACTGTTGGATGCAAATGCTGCTATTGAATCGGCCCCGCTGGTAGCAGAAACGATCGCAAAGGAGTTGAAGAAAGAAGGTGACTGGGTAAGAAATCAGGTTGAAGATTTCAGATTGCTGGCTAAAAATTACCTGGTCAGTCCGAATGGATTGGAAGCGGTCATGGTAAATTAATATTAAAATTGAATATTGCAGCAGATAACAATTGCATTCACTCTTCCAAAATTTAAAAACTAACGATTATGAGTCCTTTTCTCGGTGAACTTGTTGGCACAGCCATTTTACTAATTTTAGGCAACGGAGTTGTAGCAAATGTTTTGCTAAATAAGTCAAAAGGGAACAATAGCGGATGGATCGTTATCACTTTCGGTTGGGCGATGGCGGTATACGTGGGAGTATTTGTCGCAGCGCCGTATAGCACTGCGCACCTGAATCCCGCGATAACTATCGGCCTGGCACTCTCTGGAAAATTTGCCTGGGCACTGGTTCCATCATTTATCCTGGCACAAATGCTGGGTGCTATGCTGGGATCAATTATTGTTTGGATTTGCTATCTCTCGCATTTTAATGAAACTGATGATGCAAATAAAAAGCTCGCTGTTTTTTGCACTGCACCTGCTATCCGTTCACCTTTGAATAACCTGATAACAGAGATCATTGGCACTGCCATGCTGATGTTCGGTGTACTATATATATTGGGGCCCACCATTACCATTGCAAACAAAGCTGAATCAATGGGCCTCGGTTCTGTGGGCGCGATACCAGTAGCTCTATTGGTTTTAGCTATCGGATTATCGTTGGGTGGACCTACGGGATATGCCATCAATCCTGCCCGGGATCTGGGTCCTCGTATTGTTCATTTCTGTCTTCCTATCCGTCAAAAAAGAGATAGTGATTGGGGTTATGCATGGGTACCGGTTATTGGACCTATTATTGGAGGAGCACTTGCGGCAGGGTTGGCGGCAGTTCTGCGTTGATAAATGGATTCCTCGCATTGCAATTATCAGAAAATTTGAATTAAAGGCTTACTCTTCGCACTCCCAACCTCAGGGTGTCATTCTGAGTCGGTCAAAGCGTAACTCGTTCCACACTTGCACCAGGTAGGCTGGTCTGGTCACTGATTTTCCAGACGGCGTCCCTCCCTTTGACAGCAATCCAGAATTGTATTGCAGGCTTGTTCGATTTGTTCTTCGGATATAATTAGTGGGGGCGCTATGCGAAGACACTGGGGCGCAAACAAAAACCAATCCACCAGTACTCCCCTGTCAATGCACGCATCGATGATCTTTTTGTTGATCTCAAAATTTTCGAATTCAACTGCTATGAGCAATCCCGCAGAACGAACTGTTTTTATTTTTGGGTGAACGAGTAGGTGATTGAAAAGTTCTTCCTTTTTCTTCACTTGCCCGATCCAGGCCTCTTCCAACAATACCTGCATAGAAGCCATACCTGCGGCACAGCAAACAGGATGGCCGCCAAAAGTTGTTATATGTCCCAAGACTGGATTTTCTGTGAGAGCGTCCATGATTTGTCTGTCTGCTATGAAAGCACCTAATGGCATACCCCCTCCCAGTGCTTTTCCCAACAACAGAATATCAGGTACAACTGAAGCATATTGAAAATTCCACCACATACCTGTTCTGCCAAACCCCGTTTGCACTTCATCCAAAATAAGCAAAGCACCTTCTTTTGAGCACTTATTTCTCAAAGCTTGTAGCCATTCCTTCGTTGATGGGTAAACGCCTCGTTCCGCCTGTACCGGCTCCGCAATCACGCAGGCAGTTTGATCTGAAATTAATTGCAAGGATTCTTCTGAATTGAACTCTGCGTGCAAAATACCCGGAAGAAGTGGCCTGAAAGCATTTCGCCAGTATTCATCTCCCATCACACTCAATGCTCCTTGAGTGGATCCATGATAGGATTGTTTGAATGCTATTATCTGTGTTCTCCCTGTGACTCTTTTTGCCAATTTCATGGCGCCTTCCGTAGCCTCCGCGCCTGAATTAGTGAAATAAACAGAATTTAACGACTCGGGCAAATGAGCTGCAAGCAAACTGGCATATTGCACTTGTGGCGATTGGACGAATTCACCATACACCAAAAGATGAAGGTATTTATCTGCCTGATTTTTTATTGCTTCAACCACTTTCGGATGCCGGTGACCGATATTAGCCACGCTGATCCCGCCGATCAGGTCCAGGTATTTATTTCCGCTGGACTCCAAGAGCGTCATCCCTTCGGCACTGACGATTTCTAATCCGATCGGATTGGGTGAAGTTTGAGCCAGATGGCGAAGGAACAATTCTCTTTGCTGCATGGAAATTTTTTGAATCTGCCTGCTTTCAGAGCAAATATCGTGAAGGATAGAGGTACAGACTTGGTCGGGATTGATTAAATTTGTTTAAGTCGGCTAAAGATTTCTAACCTGTAAATTTACCTTATGCCAGTCATCCTCCCTGTCAATGACAAATATCCGAAAATGGGAAACAATTGTTTTATCGCACCGAACGCAACGCTGGTAGGCGACGTAGTTATGGGTGACGAGTGTAGCATTTGGTTTAATGCCGTTATTCGGGGTGATGTAAACAGTATCCGTATCGGGAACAAAGTAAATATCCAGGATGGCTGTATCCTTCACGGTACGTACCAAAAGGCCAAAACGACAATAGGAAATAATGTGTCAGTCGGTCATAACGCAATTGTCCATGGCTGCACCATCCACGATAATGTGCTGATCGGGATGGGGGCTATTGTGATGGATGATGCGGAAATCGGAAGCAATTCCATTATCGCTGCCGGAGCGGTAGTGCTGGAAGGAACAAAGATAGAATCTGGTGTGATTTATGGGGGTATTCCGGCAAAAAAAATAAAGGATATTCCTAAGGAATTGATAAGCGGACAAATCGAACGAATCGCCAACAATTATATACATTATGCCGATTGGTTCCGGGAAGTTAAGACCGTCGTTTAGTCACCCTTGTTAACAAATCACTTACTCCTTATTAACCCAATTCCAGAAATCGGAAACCCGCAATAGTGGCGGGTTTGAGCTCGCACTGCTGCTCTCACCAATGGGTCGCCACTTCCAAACATCGTCGATTTTGGAGGTTTCATCGATAATTTCATAGCCGTGTTGCAATTCCTAAAAAATATTTGTAGGTTTAAAACGTTTAATCAATATCCAGTGAAAAAAGGTAACACCATATTACTCTCTCTCTTATTTGCAGTGGTCTGTTCCTCTGTAATTTCCTGTAGTCCGAAATATGGCTGCCCCAGTAATGGCAAAAATGTGGGTGCGGAAAGGATATTGTCTGGTGAAAAAGTGCCTAAGGCGGGAAAGTTTAAGTCTTAACTGATTTCAAGTATAATATCTAATTATTCTATTATAAACCTAAATCCGTATTGTATGAGTCTCACCTTACGCACAGATTTCGGCTGTACTGAAGCCGTCATCGACGACGATTGTGGCCTAAAAAGATTCTATGAAGTGGCCAATATCCTTTCAGACGACCTGGATATCCTGTTCACCCAAAAAACGGATGATTTTGACTCGCTCATGTGGGATTTTATCTTCAAGGGACATATCCTGACCTTGCATTATAACATCTACACTGGCATTTCTATTTATCCTAGAAAATTCAGGGAAGCGCCAAGAAAGGACAATGACGCCGTGGTTGAAGTTGCGAAATTTCTGGAGAGCAAGCTTATGGTAAATGCGGCGAGAAAATATTTATCTTAAATGTAATTTTTCTCATCGATCGAATCCAGAATATTGCAATAACTGATGTAACG